>NZ_JBETMF010000009.1:0-232377 GCF_040427045.1 Agrobacterium vacciniicorymbosi | reverse complement strand
CCCCCCCCCCCCCCCCCCCCCCCCCCCCCCCCCCCCCCCCCCCCCCCCCCCCCCCCCCCCCCCCCCCCCCCCCCCCGATGGGCGTTTTCATTCTGATTCTTGGTCTGCTTCAGATGGCAGGCGGTGTGC
The DNA here is from genome assembly GCF_040427045.1 of Agrobacterium vacciniicorymbosi. Lineage (NCBI taxonomy): Bacteria > Pseudomonadati > Pseudomonadota > Alphaproteobacteria > Hyphomicrobiales > Rhizobiaceae > Agrobacterium > Agrobacterium vacciniicorymbosi. The sequence continues at coordinate 232,248 of NZ_JBETMF010000009.1, read as the reverse complement.
TCGTGGCAATCAGTGCGAAGTCTGCAATTCACGAAATACTGGGTGCTGTCTCGTTTGGCCTCGGCGCGGTGTGCTTCGGTGTTTCTATCCTGATCGGTAAAATTGACGATCTGACAGCGATCGCGAAGGCATCGCAAGCCAAGTGAGGATGACATGAAGCGAGAATTTGCAAGGCATCAATTTATCGGTGACAGCGGCGCAACCTACACGGTGGTCGAATACAAATTCCAAATCATAGCAAAAGGCCCAAACGGCACTTCAACAGCCGATGGCACATCGAGCTTCTATCTTGCAGACGGCAGAGAGCTGATAGAAATCGGAGACGATGAGGAAGCCAATCAATTCAAAATTTTCGATACCGGTGAGATAATCCGCCGGGCCTGATTTTAGACCGCAAGTAGGAGTTCAAGATTATGCCAGTTTTAGATCACCCACTATACGAGGAGTGGAGCCGCGCTTACGAGAGATTAACGGAGGCTCATGAGAGATTGAAAGGTGAACTGCGAAAAGGAGAGCGAGGCATGATTGATGCTGCCAAGCTCGACCATAAAAAGGCACAAGAAGTTTACGACGAGGTATCTGCACGGCTATAGCGAGAGGCGCGCAAGCGGCTTAGGCAGCCTTCCTGAACCACCCGTCGAACACCTGTGCGGTCAGCATATGCACAGGCACGAACGGGATGACGTTCGATTGCTTCCGCCGAGCCTTGTAGGAAGCGTGATTGCATCTGGGGCTACAATACATAGCCTTGGGACTGGTCGCGATGAATGGCTCCCTGCAATGGCGGCAGTTGCCGTCAAAGGTTGACCCGAGCGGCTTGTATGTGGTGCCTCGTTGTTCCGCCTTCCGTATCCGGTGCAATCGCATGTGGCATGCCTTGCTGCACACCACGCCCTGTGCCGTCTTGGGGATGAATGGTTTCTCGCAGCACTGGCAGGGCCTTGGCTCAATGACGCGGTTGTGGGCGCACTCGAATGAGCAATATTGGGTGCGGTCGAGGCGCGGCCTGAATTCTTTTTTGCATGTAAGGCAATCGCGCGGGTGGATCGTTCGCAGCGCTAGACGGCTGCATGCATGAGAGCAATAGCGTTGGTCTTTGGTTTCCGTGCTGAATGGCTTGAATTCCGTCTCGCAGTATTCGCACGTCAGTGATGGTGCCTGATCCCGAAACATGATCGCAAGCGCAGATCGGGCGACGACATCATCCCGCTTCCGGGTCTGATAATCCCTGTAGAGAATTGCAGACTTCGCGCAGACCGATGAGCAGAACCGAGCCTTGCGACCTCCGGTCCTATCCTCTTCGGGCAGCTCTATGCCGCACCAGTTGCAGTTTTCCTCAGCGATAGCGTACTGACGCTGACCTTGCTCCCACGATGGCTCTGCGTTCCCATTCGCTGGAAAGACGCGGTTAACCGGTTCCTGCGCGACGCTTTCACCATGCTCGCAATAGTCAGTAAACGCTAAAATCAGGCAGTCTTACGAGAGCGGTATCCTTTCCGGCACTGCTGATGAGGGTTGACCGCGAAACTCAGACCTTGGATCGATTTAGGTCTGGTGACCGCTCGCACCATCCGTGGTCTATTACCTCGACCGCGCAATATCGCTGCTTGAAGAAATTCGCACGACGCAAGACCTCTGTTTAGGTAGGGGTGTCTCACCTCTCGCCACACAAACGAAAGTGCCGTTATCGTTGCGAACTACATCATCAAGGTAAGCACCTTGGGTTGTCGGCACATATTGGGCAGGCCGATCAGTCACATTCTCTCCAGCAGTACCGTTGACAGACAGACTTCCAAATGTCGTTTCGACCACCACAGACGATTGCCCCTCGTCGTTACGAACTTCAATGCCTTTTGTAGCCATGGCAGTCTTTGCATCGGCTTGACGGTGCAGGACTTCGAGAAGTTGAGCTCCGATCAGTAGCGCATGGGCGAGGCAGTCAGAGGCCGACAAGGCAAACTAAGGACGGCAGAGTGCTAAAAGCGAAAGCGTCATTACCTCATGGGTCACTTCCCGCGCTGGCTGGAAGACAAGAGCGGTATAACCTATAGCAAGGCATCGATACATGAGCGCAGCAAAAGTCGCCGTGCCAGTCTAGAAGACGGAAACAGTCCTTTTAGCAATAGTTGACACACGCGGCCCGAACGGCTCTTTTTACGCGCATACGTTGGGGGCCTTCATGAAAAGACTCGTTCTCTCTTTCTTCGCTGGTTTGATCAGTATCGCGCCGGCCGTTGCCGCTGATAATTCGTGCGGTGATCATTTTTGGGCAGGGACCGGACCATAGTGCCCCTCACCGCTATCATTCGAGGATGAAGGATGGACTTAGACGCATCAGATAAACGCGGCATCGGTCGATATTAAATTCATCATGCGAACTTAGAGAACTTGTCATAGCGTTTGCGATGCACAAGACGCTTCCAGTTGTTGAGGAAATCCCTATACACGGAACTGATCGATAATTTATGCCACCTGGGCGCATCTAAATGACGTTTTCTCTGCAAACATTTGGACAACTTCAACTCTTGGATTCGGAGGGTGACGTCGTTCCCTTTCCGGAGAAGGGTCTCTTGCTCCTCGCCTATCTACTGACCGCACCGGAACGTTCTGCTCATAGAGCGACATTGGCACAGTTTTTATGGGGCGATGTCAATAAAGAGGTTTCGCTCGTCAATTTGCGCTCAACCATCTCAAGGATCAAGTCACGGCAGGATGAACTTGGGGCAGAGTTTCTTTCCTTCACGAGCAGCGCAATTTCTCTGGGTCAGACAACGGTCGCGTCCGATTTGCTGACGCTTCACAAGCAGGAGTTCGAGGAACCCCTCATCTGGCTAGGACGGCTCGTTACGCTTTTCAATCGAACATTTTTGGCTTCGATTACCTGCCAAAGTCGCGAGTTCGACGTATGGCTGATTCAGCGTAAAATTTATCATAGCGCTCTTCTTAAGGGGCTTTTAAAAGAAACTTCCGAATTGGCAACGACACCAAAGGAAGAGGAGATCATAAAAAATGCTGCGATCCTTATCTTCCATGCAGAACCGGAAAATCCAGATACACTCAAGTTTCTCGTGCAGATATTCAATGCAGAGGAAGAAGTTGAGTACTTTCGGAAATACCTTGAGCAACGGAAACAATCACTTTCCCGAGGCTTGGGCCATCTAACTGCAAATTCCGATAGAGATACCGCAGAAACCGTCGCAAAAAAGGACAGGCACGAAGGGTTGTCCGCAAGGGATAGATCAATTCCTGATCCCCTCTCTCACCCCGGACAAACACTAAAAAGTGCTGTCCCGCGTCTCGCTTTGCTACCTCCTACGATTGTTCATCGCGATCCGATGGTCGACATGGTCGCATCCTCGTTGATCGAGGACATTACGATAGGGTTCTGCGCCCTCAATAGCCTTGAGATCATTGCTCCTCATACGGCGCTGCGGATCGGAAAAACATCTGAAAACAAGCCAGATGTTTTTGAACGCTATGACATCAACTATGTTTTGGACACCCGTTTGAGCGGCGTGGATCATGACGATCTGTCCCTTTTCGTTCAGCTTACATATGTGAACAACTCGGAGATCGTCTGGGCAGAGCGCTACAAGCTCGAAAGCCTAAACCTCATAGACAGACGCCGAGACCTCTTGCGGCAAATTACACTCTCCGTGGCGGGACGGATAGATAGCCATCAGATCACTCGTCCCTATTTTGAGCGCAGTGCCGCTGCCTATCATCGCTACCTTATTGGCCGTCACTACCTCAATCGCCTGACGCTTCAGAACCTGCGCCGCTCGCGGAAAGAACTGAAAGGGGCGCTACAGGAGGATGCAAATTTCGCACCAGCCTTGAGCGCGATGGCACGAACCTATTCAAAAGAATGGCTTCTGACTGCCCGGGGAGATATCGACCTTCTACAGACTGCAGCAGAATACGCAACGCGAGCGATCGAGGCACGGCGCGACTTTGCTGATGGCTACCGTGAGCTGGGCGTCACCAAGCTTCTAATGGGGGAAATGGAAGAAAGCGCGCAGACTTTGGAAGTCGCGGAAACGCTCAGTCCTCACTATGCCGACATTATCGCTGACCATGCCGACACCCTAAATCATTTGTCGCGGCCTGACCTAGCGCTGCAAAAGCTTGAACGGGCGATGGAGCTCAATCCACTCGGTCCGGACTCCTATTTGTGGACTGCAGCAGGAGCGAGCTATAGCCTCGGCAAATTCAACGATGCACTCGGTTATATCGATAAAATGGTCGATAGCGATCTGGCGGACAGGCTCTCGGCAGCCAGTTGGGCAATGCTCGGAGACGAAAAGAAGTCACGCTTTTTCGTTCGGAGGGCTCTTGAAGCAAATCCTCAATTCGATCTTGATAAATGGCTAGCAATCGTTCCTTTCAAGGAACAATGGCAAAAAGATATTTACCGAGAGGGTCTAAAGAAGGCTGGTTTCTAGTTCGTTCAAAGGAAGGAAATTATTGAATGGCAAAAGTTGTTATAATTGGTGTTGAGGGTGAAAAAGGCCTTTGGGTTGTGGATATCGACGCGGGAACTGTCACACCGCTAGCTGACCCCACGACAGGCAATCTGAAAAACGTTGCGGATTTGCGGGCAGTCGGAGCCTCGGTCATCAAGGGGGTTGATGTGGCTATCTCGGTGGAGTCCGCCGGTGGTGTTGCTGCTGGCCATATGGAAGGATAATTCAGTGGCTGGGTGAAGTGCTGAGGAATCGGCTCTTCACCCTGCTTTTCGTCCTACCGGAGATAACATGATCGTGCTCTTTCAAGGGCACTCATTTTTCTCTTGATGGTCTGCCTCTCAAAAACACTCACACGCACATTTTTTCGCACACATGAAATCACAACTAAAATAGCCTACTCAATTATGATGCGATATTTCTGATTGATAATCAGGGGTCACGAGTTCGAACCTTGTCGGGGGCACCAGTTTTCTTTCCCAAAGAAATAAATCGACGTTGTGATTCGGAATTTGCGCCGCACCGTCCTCATAAACCGCTTTGAAGCCGTCCACCCGATGATGTGCGAGACACGCTTCGCCTGCATTAAGATTGGTCTTTCCCGATCTAAATTTGCCAGGCCGAGAAAATTCCATAGGCGGCACCTATCGGAAATCCCGTGTGGAAACTGTAGCGGCGCCACCAAGGATATTCCTCAGGCGGCGGCTCAGGCTTTTCCTCTGGTGCCTTTTTAAAAAAACTTATCACAAACAATAACATACGAGAAAAAGCCGCTTGAAACAGCAATTGAATCAAGAAGAATGGCAGCATCAGAATCAGAACCATTCCAAAGCCGTGAAAGACCACGAATCCCAGCATGCCGAACATAAATCCGAAGATTGCTCCAAAAGCTAGCGTCGCAGCCGCCCACCCCAAATCGGATAATTTGATGTTCTTTCCGCCCATTTCCAAGAAATGCTCCGATACTATCGAAAATAAATCGAGTCCATGTCACCCCAAATCCAACGTCATAACCACCGGGCAATGGTCCGAAGCCTTCGGCCTATCCCACCCCGTCCTTGGATAACGCTCAACCTCCTGCCCCGGCGGAAAGATCGTGCGATAAGGCTGGCCGCCACGGATGATTTCTGGCGCGCTGGTGGCGTTGATGTCTGCCAGATGCGGTGAGAGCCAGATGTAGTCGAGCTGGCAAAGATGCTGCTCCTGCGGGCCGCGGGAGTGGTAGAGCGTCCAGCGGTCCATTTCGTCACGGCGCAGCATGGGGTTTATGGCGAAGCCGTCCTTGCTGAAGATATCGAGCGCGCTGCGCTCTTCTTTCACCGGCGTAAAGCTGTAGCCAGTGCGGCGGTTGCCGGAGATGGCGACGCGTTCCTGATAATCGTTCATGTCGCCGCAGATTGCGAAATTCATGGAGCGGGTTTTGTCCGCTCCGAACCGGTTTTCGATGATGCGGCGGATGGCGCGAACCTCTGCTTCGCGCACGGGCATGGTGGAAAGCCGGGCATCGCCCGCCTCCCGCGCATTGGTCATGGATTTCAGATGCGTGACGTAAAGCGTGAACGGCTTGCCGCCGATGCGCAGATCGAGTTCCAGGCAATCACGTTTGAAAATCTTGTCGTCGATGCGGTTGGTCAGCGCCAGTTCTGGTGTGAACAGGCCCAGCTCGCGATAGGTCAGTGTCGCATGGCTTTTGATCTCGACAAGCTCGATCTTTTCGCCATCCAGTGTTTCCTCGCGCATGATAACGGCCACATCGATGCCGCGGCTGTCATTGCCTTCCACCAGATATTTCTGGCGGTAGCCATTGCCCACCATGCGGTAGAGGTAGCCGTATTCGAAGGCCTGAAGCGCAGCCATGTTATCGACTTCCTGCAGGCAGAGAATATCGGCGTCAGCATCGGCAATGGCCAGAGCCGAAAGTTGGCGCGTATCATCGGTGGATGCCAGCATGCGCGCACTTTCCAGCGCCTGATAGATCGCCTCATCGCGCACATCGAAAAGCTGCATGGCCCGGTCGCGCCGCGTCTGGTTGCGAAAGCCGGTATAATCGAAACGCGTCATCAGGTTTTCGATGTTGAACGTGGCAAGCCGCAGCGACATGAATCATTCCCGGTTTGGTCTCAGCTAAGACTATCCGTTTCTCCTGTCACGGCAAGGATTACAGCCGCCAGGCCGAACGGATGACGATGGGGAACAGCGAGCCGATGGCGGCGGGTTCGCGGGAATAGGCGCGTAGCACCTGCCCGTCCGGCAGGGTTAGCCGTAGGGCATAGCGTTCACCTTCGTAGAGAATGTTGGCAACGCGGCATTCTATGCCTTCGCCATCCTGGATCACATCCTGCGGACGCACCAGAATGTCTCCACTCGGTGATGACGAGTTCTCACCTGTCATGAGTGGCCGCAATTGGCTCCAGTCCAGAGACCGTGGCGCACCATCGGGCACTGGCAGAGAGAGTATCGCGCCCTGCCCCACCAGCCCGCCGACGAGCCTGCCTTCGGGGCGAGCGTAGAGTTCCGCCGGTGCTGCCATCTGCAGCAGCTTGCCCTCGGACATGACGGCGACGTCGGTCGCGAGCGCCATGGCCTCGGCCTGATCATGGGTGACATAGACCATGGTTGCGCCTGATGTGGCGTGGAATTCGCGGAAGGTTTCTTCCATTTCCTGGCGCAGATGCCGGTCGAGATTGGCGAGCGGTTCGTCCAGCAGCACGACATCAGGTTCGGTCACGAGGCAGCGAGCCAGCGCCACGCGCTGCCTTTGACCGCCGGAAAGCTCTGATGGGCGACGGTCCGCATAGGCTTCGAGCCGCACGGTGGCTAGTGCGTCTGCCACCTTGCGCTTGTAGGCCTCGCCGGAAATGCCGCGCACCTTTAGCGGATAGCCTGCATTATCGGCCACGGTCATATGCGGCCAGAGCGCGTAGGATTGGAACACCATCGCCATATTACGGCGTTCCGGCGGCACCATGCTGCCGGCATCGGCCAGCACGCGGTCCCCCAGCAAAATGGCACCGTCCGTGGGCTGTTCGAAACCGGCAATCATGCGCAGAACGGTGGTCTTGCCGCAGCCGGAAGGGCCGAGCAGCGCCAGAAAGCCGCCTTCGCGAATGGTCATGGACACGTCGTTGACGGCGGGTTTGCCGCCGCCAAAACTCTTGGACAGGCGGTTAAGGATCAGTTTCGCCAAGGCACAACTCCCTTCGGCAGCTTTCGGCCGAGCACTTCCAGAAGCAGCATGAGGACGATCACCATCGCCACCACCAGAACGGAAAGTGCCGAGGCGAGATCGAAACTGCCGCTGTCATCAAGATTATAGATCACCACGCCCAGCGTCTGCGTGCCTGCGGACCAGAGCAGCGCCGACACGGTCAGCTCGTTGCAGGCGATGAGAAACACGAGAATGACCGAGGCACCCGCCGCAGGCCCAACCAGCGGCAGAATGATATCGAACATCCGCCGCCAGAACCCCGCGCCAGCCAGCCGTGCCGCCTCTTCCAGTGCGGGGTCGAACTGCGTGAAAGCCGAGACCATGGGCTTCAAGCTGACGGCGAAGAAGGAGGAGAAATAGGCGAGCAGAATGATCCACAGCGTGCCGTAAAGCGTCACGCCCAGCAACGGAATGGGTGCGGCAAACAGAAGGACATAGGACACGGAAATGACCACGCCCGGCAGCGCGTAGGGAATATCCACCAGCGCCGATAGCAGGAACATGAACCGGCTTTTGCCCCGTACCAAAAAATAGGCCGTCAGCACTGTCACCGCCAGGAGACAAAGCGAGGTAGCCGTGGCGAGAAACAGCGAGTTGGCAAAGGCCGTGCGCGTTACCGCCTGCCGAAACAGAATTTCCTCATAGGCATGTAGCGTCGCGGTTTTGAGGGTCAGCGGCACGCCATAGGCAGGCGCCAGCGAACTGACGACGAGTGCCGTCAACGGTGCGACCAGCATGAAAAAAATGCCGAGCCAGAGCGCCAACTCCGCCAGCATCCGCCAACCACCAAGCTGGAAGGTCGCAGCCTTGCCGGACAGGCCGATGATGCGGTAATCGCGCCCCTTCATCGCCCGTTCCTGTATCGCAAGACCAAGGACGGAGATGATGGCGATCATGCCGGACAGCATGGCGATATCGCCGAAGGTGCTGCTGCCGAAGCTGGCAAAACGGCTGTAGATCAGTGTCGGCAGAGTGAAGATCGAGGCCGGAATACCGAGGATCGCGGGAATGCCGAAATTGCCGACGCCTGACACAAAGGAGATGGCCGCACCCGCAATCAGCCCCGGCATGGCCAACGGCAGGATGATGTCTTTCAGCACCTGCCAGGAAGATGCGCCGGAAAGCTTGGCCGCCTCGATACCCTCCTGTGGCAAGGCCAGAAGCCCGGCGCGGAGAGAGAGGTAAACCAGCGGCGCATGCTGCACGCCCAGCAGCAGCGCAATGCCAGCAATGGAATAGAGCGGCTGTGGCGAGCCCAAGGGCGGCGCAAGACCGATGGCCTTCAGCAGTGTGCTGGATGGCCCGGTCATGCCGATCCACGACAGTGCTGTCACCTGCGGCGGGATCATCATCGGCAGCATGAAGAGGAAGCTCAGCGCCGACTTGGCCCTGATATCGCACAGTGTCAGCGCCAGCGCGAAACCGGCCCCGATGGTAAGCGAAATGACCATGCCGAAGAAGGATGTGGACAGCGTGTTCACCACCGCGTTCCACAGCGCCGGGTCGCTCAGCAGCGGCCACATGTCACCTTTGAGTGACGAGACGATGCCGGTATAGGCCAGCCGCCCCAGCGGCAGGACGCTCAGCATGAATACGACTGAAACCACAAAGGGAAACAGCCAGCGCGGCTGGCTGTTTCCTGTCTTGGACACGCTTTGCATGAATGCAGATCAGCCCTTGGAGCCGAAGATATCCGAGAAGGTTTTCAGGTCCTTTTCCGAGTTCTTCAGCGCTTCAGGCGCATTGATCGGCAGCACCTTGATCTTGTCGCGTGCCGGGAAGCCTTCCGGCAGGGCAACGTCGTTGCGGGCTGGAATGTAGCCGAGCTTGACGAAGCCTTCCTGGCCCTTGGCGGACAGAACGTAATCCACGAACTTCTTGGCGGCTTCGGCATGCTTGGTGTTGGCGAGAATGCCGACGGGCTCTGTTACGGCAGAAACGCCCTCTTCCGGGAACACGAATTCCACTGGCGCGCCCTTGGCCTTCTCACGGATCGGCATGTAATCGACCACGACGCCATAGGCCTTTTCGCCCGATGCGACAGACTTCAGCACGGCACCGTTGCCACCGGCGGCAATCGCGCCATTTTCCTTGAGTGCCTTGTAATAATCCCAACCGAGGCTGCTGACACCCGCCAGCGTCTGCGCATGAATGAGAGCGGCACCGGAGGTCAGCGGGCTTGGCATGGTGACGAGGCCCTTGGCTTCCGGCTTTGCCAGATCCTTCCAACTCGTTGGCTTCATTGCCGCTTGAGTGTTATACATGATGCCGGTGGTGATGAGCTTGGTGGAGTAATAATAGCCATCTGCATCATAGAAGGCTGCATCGTAATGGGCGGCTTCCGGCGACTTGTAGGCCAGAAGCTGCTTGTTCTGCTTCATGCGCTCCAGCGTGACCGTGTCGGCAATCAGCAGCACGTCGGCAACAGGGTTGCCCGCTTCGATCTCGGCCATCAGCTTTGCCATGATCTTCGGCGTTCCGTCACGCACCCACTGAATGTCGATGTTTGGGTTGGCAGCCTTGAAGCCATCGACGGTTGCCTGAGCATCCTCGTTCGGCTGGCTGGTGTAGAGAACCAGATCAGCCGCCTGGGCGTTGCCCAAGAGCATGCCGAGCGAAACGATGGCCGTGAAGGCGGAGAGAAGCGTTTTCATAAATGCGGTTCCAGTTGCGATCTGGCACCGCTAAAACACAAATCCATAACATGTATGTGACAGGCAGGTTTTGCGCACCCGTTACAGGGTGACAGTCCCCTCGATCAACACCGTCACCGCACCACCAATCCAGATATCGTCACCGATCTTGTCGACGCTGACGCGCCCTGCCCGGCCAAGAACCGTGCCCTGGCTTGCAACATAGCTGTGCGGCGCGATTCCCGCTCCAATCAGCCACTGCGCAATGCCTGCATTCAGGCTGCCGGTGACCGGATCTTCATACCCATCAGCAAAGGCTCTCAGCTCAAAATCCGCCTCGATAGCGTCATCCGCACCGCAAGGTGCCGCCACGCCAACCTTGAAGCCGCCAAGAACCGCATAGTTCGGCTTGATATTCAAAACATCCTGACGTGAGCGCAGCAAAAGCGAAACCCAGCCGGGGCCGTTATCCGTCCAGTTCGCATCGACAACGGCGTCTTTCGAAAGACCAAGACCCGCGACGACATTTTCAAGCGTTTCGGCATCCACCGGGCCGGATTTACGCAAGGGCGGTGCGGCAAAAGCGAGCTTGCCGTCAGATACCCTGATCCGAACCAGACCCGCCTCGCACTCCTGCACCACTTCGCTCTTGTCTGCCGTGCCCTGACGTGAAAGCCAGACATGGCATGTGCCAAGCGTTGGATGGCCGGCAAATGGCAGCTCACCATGCGGCGTAAAAATCCGCACCCGGTAATCGGCATCCGGCGATGTCGGTTTCAGCAGAAACGTCGTTTCGCTCAGATTCGTCCAGTTGGCAAAGGCCGCCATCTGCGCATCCGACAGACCATCCGCATCGCAGACGACGGCGAGAGGATTGCCCTTGAGTGGTTCTGCCGAGAACACATCGACTTGCTGGAATGCATGGTGGCTGGTCATGAGCGAACCCTTTCGTGGGAATCTGGAGACACAAGTATTCGTCACCCTCGGGCTTGTCCCGAGGGTCTAACCACGTTTGATGTCGGGGTGCGTTAGATCCTCGGGACAAGCCCGAGAATGACGTAAAAACGTTGCTGCTTAAACCAGCGGCATCGTCGCATTCGATGTCGTTTCCGCACCGGCAATCAAACGACCAAGGCGCTTGATGCCTTCATCGATCATCTGTTCGTTGGCGCAGGAGAAGCTGACACGCAAGGTGTTGGCACCCGACCCATCGGCAAAGAAGGCCTTGCCCGGTACGAAGGCCACCCGCTCTGTAGACAGCGACTTGGCGAGCAGTTCCGCACCGTCCATGCCTTCCGGAAGGGTGACCCAGACGAACATGCCGCCTTCCGGCTTCGTCCAGCGGGCAGACTTTGGCATGTACTTTTCGAGGGCGACCAGCATTGCATCGCGGCGCGCGCTGTACGCGGCCTTGATCTTGGCAACCTGTTTGTCGAAACCGCGCGAGGCGACATGCTCGACGGCCATCTGGTTGATGGTCGAAGAATGCAGGTCTGCCGCCTGCTTCATCAGCACCAGCTTGCGAATGACAGGCATGGCCGCAACCACGAAGCCGACGCGCAAGCCCGGGGCCAGCGTCTTGGAGAAGCTGCCGGAATAGATCGTGCGGGTCTTTTCGATGGTGCCGCTGCGGGCGATATCCAGCGCCAGAATCGGCGTGACGGGCTCGCCATCGAAACGCAGGTTCTGATAGGCCGCATCTTCTAGAACGGCGATATCCAGCTCGTCTGCCAGTTCCAGCAACTTCTTGCGGCCTGCCAGATCGACGGTTTCGCCGGTCGGGTTGGAGAAGTCAGCCGAGAGATAGGCAAACTTCACTGCTCCGCCAGCCTTGGCAGCCGCATCGCGATAGGTCTGCGGTGTGCGGTTACCACCAGGGTTCAGCTGGTCGTAGGTCGGCTCATAGGCGTTGAAGGCCGAGAGCGCGCCGAGATAGGTCGGCCACGTCACCAGCGCCGTATCGTTGGGCGACAGGAACAGTTTGCCGAGATAATCCAGCGCCTGCTGCGAACCGGATGTGATGAAGACGTTATCGACCGAGCACTCGATGCCGATCTTTTCCATGTCTTTCACGATCCATTCGCGCAGCGGCTTGTAGCCTTCGCTGACGGAATATTGCAGGGCGGAATTGACCTGCGGCCCAGAGAAAATATCCGCGTAAGCCTGTTTGAATTCCTGGTCTGGAAACAGCGCCGGGTCGGGAATACCACCGGCAAAGGAAATGATATCCGGCTGCTCCAGCAGCTTCAGCAATTCGCGGATTTCAGACGCCTTCATGCGCGAAGAGCGCGTGGCGAATATTTGTTCCCAATCGAGCATGGGTTCGTTTCCTCTTGTTTCGTTTTCTTGCGCATATATGTACCGAAACACTGATAGGTCAGCAATACTGACTTATCGATTTTCAGTACGGTTTTTCAGCTTTTCTGCGCAGCCTCCCAGATGGCGCACCCGCAATACATCTTTGGCCCAGAGTCTACAATCGGCATCACGATGGATTGACGGCGAGGCAATTTCCGGGTCGATTGCAAACCACTGATTTGAAGCATGACGGAGGATACAATGCTCAAGAATATCGACCCGGCTCTCAACGCCGATGTGCTGCACGCGCTGCGCGCCATGGGCCACGCCGACACGCTTGTCATCACAGACACCAACTTCCCGTCCGACAGCATCGCCCAGCACACGGTCGTCGGTCAGGTTCTGCGCATGGAAAACATCTCCGCCGCCCGCGCCATGAAAGCCATCCTCTCCGTCTTCCCCCTCGACACCCCCATCCAGCCCTCCGTCGGCCGCATGGAAGTCATGGGCGCGCCAGACCAGATCGAGCCGGTGCAGGCAGAAGTGCAGGCCGAAATCGACGCCGCCGAAGGCAAATCCGCGCCCATGTACGGCATCGAGCGCTTTGCGTTTTACGAGCAGGCAAAGGACGCCTATTGCGTGATCACGACGGGTGAAACGCGGTTTTATGGCTGCTTTATTCTGACGAAGGGTGTGATTGCTCCGTCTCAGGCATAGTGGAAACGGCACTGGAGGATCTCCAGTCGCTGCTCATCACCACTGCCAGCCACGCGATAAACAAAACGGTGCTCGCCGGTAATGCGGCGAGACCAGAAGCCGGACAAATCCCCTTTTAGCGGTTCCGGCTTTCCTAACCCTGCAAAGGGCGTTCTCTTTGCATTCTTGATGATCTCATTGATCTTTTGGACCATCCGCAGATCGGTCTTCTTCCAGAACTCGTAATCGTCCCAGGCGTTTGAGGTCCAGACCAGCTTCATTCTTCGGTGGGGTCACGCACGATGACATCACCGTTGCGAAGCTGATCCATGCTGGCCCGCAACCGCTCCGCATTGGCGGGGTTGGAAAGAAGATGCAACGTTTCCTGCATGCTTTCATATTCCCCCTCTGCAAGAACGACCACCGCTTCCCTACCCTGTCGTGTCACGAGCAACGGCGCGCGCGATTCCAGCACCGCATCGAAATGCGTTGCAAAATTCTGGCGGAATTCGGTGAAGCGGACATTTGGCATGGAGGCATCCTGTACGTATTTCTGTACACATGAATAACATCACAGTGCATATCGAGCAAGACATGTAGCATCTGCCCTTGGAATGCCAGTCCCACGCCGCCGTCACCCCGGACTTGATCCGGGGCCCAGTGACCTGACGTCTGTCAGGTCAAAAGACTCTTTCGCGCCGCAGACGCGACGCTGCTGGATACCGGGTCAAGCCCGGCATGACGGACGAGAGCGTGAACACTCCACCAAAAAAAGGCCGGAGCTTTCGCCCCGGCCTTTCGCAAATTCATCCAAGCAGTGAAGCTTAGTTCACAGCCTTGTCAACCAGCTTGTTCTTGCCGATCCAAGGCATCATGCCGCGAAGTTTTGCGCCGACTTCTTCGATCTGGTGAACGTCGTTCATGCGGCGGATGCCCTTGAAGCGGGCAGCACCAGAGCGGTATTCCTGCATCCAGTCAGACGTGAACTTGCCGGTCTGGATGTCGTGCAGGACGCGCTTCATTTCAGCCTTTGTTTCAGCGGTGATGATGCGCGGGCCGGTGACGTATTCGCCCCATTCTGCCGTGTTGGAGATGGAGTAGTTCATGTTGGCAATGCCGCCTTCGTAGATCAGGTCTACGATGAGCTTTACTTCGTGCAGGCACTCGAAATAGGCCATTTCAGGCGCATAACCGCCTTCGACCAGCGTTTCGAAACCAGCGCGGATCAGCTCGACGAGACCGCCGCACAGAACGACCTGTTCGCCGAAGAGGTCGGTTTCGCACTCTTCCTTGAAGTTGGTTTCGATGATGCCGGAGCGACCGCCGCCAACGCCGCAGGCGTAGGAGAGAGCAACTTCAAGCGCGTTGCCGGAAGCGTTCTGGTGAACGGCAACGAGGCAAGGAACGCCGCCGCCCTTCTGGTATTCGCCGCGAACCGTATGGCCTGGGCCCTTCGGTGCGATCATGACGACGTCGAGCGAAGCCTTCGGCTCGATGAGGCCGAAGTGAACGTTGAGGCCGTGGGCGAATGCAATCGCGGCACCATCACGAATGTTGTCGGCAATCTCTGCCTTGTAGATGTCGGCCTGAAGTTCGTCAGGCGTTGCCATCATCAAAAGGTCGGCCCATTTGGCAGCTTCGGCAACGGTCATGACCTTGAAGCCATCGGCTTCAGCCTTCTTGATGGTGCCGGAACCAGCCTTCAACGCGATGGCGATGTTCTTCTGGCCGCTGTCCTTCAGGTTCAGCGCATGGGCGCGACCCTGGGAACCATAACCGACGATGGCGACATTCTTCGCCTTGATGAGATTGAGATCGGCATCACGATCGTAATAGACGCGCATTTCGGTAGTCCTTCCTTGGATATTTGACGTTGTTTAGACCGGAACTCAGGCGACCTTTCCACCAGTTTCCGAATGTACCTTCTCCGTGCCGTAGAGCGTGAGAAAGGCCGAAACGGCCTTGCGTGCCCGGGCGGAAAAATCCTTTGCCTGCTGCGCTTCACCCAACAGCATGCGCACATGCAGGTCGGAGACGATCAGGCCATAAAAGCTGCGATAGGCGTCTTCGAGATCATCGAAGCGCAGATAACCGGAGCGGCGACCGGCTTCGATAAGACCCCGCGCCCGCTTATCGATCTGGCGGCGGCCGCGCTCCAGAAGCAGGTTGCCCAGCTTCGAGCCATCCCGGCTGGCCTGCCCGATGGCGAGACGATTCAGCGCCAGCGAAACATCGCCCGCCAGAACGTCGAGCAAATCATGGGCAAAGACTTCGAGGTGGTCGGTCAGCTGCGGCGCAGAAACACGGTCCCCTGCCTTCTCGAAAGTGCGGACCTTGCTCTGCTGAAAGGTAATCATCGCAGCCAGCAGACCGTCACGATCGCCGAACCACTTATAGAGGCTTTCCTTGGAACAGTTGGCAGCGCGCGCTAAGCCCGATGTCGTCAGCGCTTTTTCTCCGCCCTCGACCAGAAGACGCAAAGCCTGCTCCAGAACGGCGTTCTGACGCGGCGAAAATTCCTGCGCTGTGATCGGATCGGTCCCCACCTTGTCCACTCCACCTGAGACGTTATGTACCGTACGGTACGGTTCGAGTGTTGTTTACGGGGAGTGGTGAAAAGGGTCAAGAGGTTTTTTGACAAAGAGCCACGAATTGACGCGGCGCAATATGAGCGTCAGCGAAAATGGCTTCAGGTAATAAGTAGGCGGATATCAGGTCTCAGCCTCAAAACGCTGGCGTGCAACCTTGACGGCATCGTGGTTTTCCAGCGCCCAGTTGATGACTTCCGAGAGCGGGCGATAAAGCGAGCGCCCCAGCGGCGTCATGCTGTATTCCACGCTCGGCGGCTTGGTGGGAAAAACCTCGCGGCGAATGTAACCATCGCGCTGAAGGTCGCGCAGGGTCTGCGTGAGCATGCGCTGGGAGATATCCGGCACCATGCGGCGCAGCTCACCGAAGCGATAAGGCTTCTCCGCCAAGGCTTGCAGCAGCAGGGTCGACCATTTGCCGCCGATATGGTTGAGCAGGTCGCGCACCGGGCAATTGCCGAAATCCAGATTGGCAAAATCTGGCGCTGGCGCAGATGCTGCTGGCTTCAGCCTTGAAATTGTCGCGCTCATGGTGGTTCCCTTTTGGTAACGTATGGCAGGAAAAATGCCTTCTTTACATCATGCAGTCAATTCCTATTTTAGCCTTACTCTCTTTTTGAGACCAGCAAAGCATCGGCTTTCAACGGATGCGGAAAAGGACATATGTGATGAGCAAAATTCTCGTAACCGGCGCTTCCGGCCAACTCGGTCAGGCCGTCATCCGCCACCTCTTGGAAACCTATGGCGTTGCCGCATCCGACATCGTCGCCGCCAGCCGCGATACCGCCAAGCTTTCCGCCCTTGCCGCAAAGGGCGTGGAAACCCGCAAGGCCGATTTCGATGACGCCGCCTCCCTCGCCGCTGCTTTCGCAGGCATCGACACCGCCCTCCTCATTTCCACAGATGCCCTTGCCGTTCCGGGCCAGCGTCTGGCGCAGCACAAGGCCGCTGTCGAAGCCGCCGTCAAGGCTGGCGTGAAGCACCTCGCCTACACCTCCATGCCAAACCCGGACAAATCGCTCGTCACCTTTGCGCCAGACCATCTCGGCACAGAACAAGCCATCAAAGCCAGCGGCGTGCCTTACACCATCATTCGCAATGCCTGGTATTACGACAACTACCTGCATGGCATGCCGCACAATCTGCAGAGCGGTCAGTGGTTCACCGCCATGGCTGACGGCAAGGTCTCCAACATCTCCCGCGATGACTGCGCCCGTGCCGCAGCAGCAGCTCTTGCCAAGAGCAAGGCCGAAAACAAGACCTACACCGTCACCGGCCCGCAGTCGGAGAGCGCCGATGAAATCGCCGCTGTCATCTCGCAAGCCGCCGACAAGCCGCTCGCCGTCATCAAGGTATCGCCTGCTGATTTGCAGAAGGGCATCGAAAGCGCCGGCCTCCCCGGCTTCGTCGCTGCCATGCTGGCATCGGCGGATGCAAACATCGCTGCGGGCAATTTCGATTTCGTGACGAGCGATTACGAAACGCTGACGGGCGAGAAGCCACAGACGAGCGAAGCGTTTTTCGAGGCGAATAAGGCGAAGTTGCTGTCGGCTTGAGAATTTAGTCTTCTTGCTTGATCAGCCACGAGAGGGCCAATTGCCCTCTCTACTTTTACAGACGGGACCATTTTTGAAAAAAAGTTGGAGTGGCGTTTATTATGCCACCAGGGTTACAACTCCTGTAAATCAACAGTGGGATAGGTATGAGATTCGCAACTTGCAGTTTTAGCGTCTAATTTTTTAAAAAAATACCACCAGAAAGGTTACCGCAAGCTCCAGATGCAATCATGAATATCATTCCTAGGAAAGGTATTGATGATGCAAATTTCGTCAAACAGGTACAATATTCAAACCCCGGCTTCACAAACAGCCTCAATCATGAGCGGTGTTGGCTTGA
This sequence comes from Agrobacterium vacciniicorymbosi, assembly GCF_040427045.1. Taxonomy (NCBI): domain Bacteria; kingdom Pseudomonadati; phylum Pseudomonadota; class Alphaproteobacteria; order Hyphomicrobiales; family Rhizobiaceae; genus Agrobacterium; species Agrobacterium vacciniicorymbosi. Next base: position 214,463 of record NZ_JBETMF010000009.1, on the reverse strand, counting down.
TAAATGGTGAGACAAGCACATTAGAAATCAAAGTCCGCGAGAATAGTGAAAATATCAACTCCCTAAACTCGTCGGCTACGTCCTTGCAATATTCGCTTGCCGCGTCTGCTTTAGATAGGGCGACAAGCGGAACGGAATTCAATTATATTGGACCGAACCTTGCGGCCGTAACCGCCACAAATGACAAAGCTATAGCGTCTGGACTGAGTGGGGGTTATGATCTCAATGAAATCCTAACTGACGAAGATAAAGCCATTACTGGCTTTGATGCGAACGATCCCTCCACTTTTAATGCCGCTGCCCACGCCATCGCCGATGCGCGCTACCGCGGCAAGCTCGATGGGAATATTACAGCAGATTTTCTTTCTACCCTGCAAGGTAGTTACGAATTGTCAGATGCGATCATTCAGGGCATGGAATACCGCCTTAGCCAAATATTTGACAACAGTTCCAGCACATCAGCCTGACCCTTGTAGTGTTCAAAACAGCCGCGAGGTGGCTACTAGCAACCACCTCGCCCACAGCTTCCAACAATTACGCCTCGTCCTTCAATGTCTCTTTCTGCGTAATCAGCCGCGCGCTGTGGTGGCCGCTGAGGTAGATCCACAGCCAGCTCCAGGCCACGGCGAGGCGGGAGCGGGTGCCGATGAGGAAGTAGATGTGTGCGAGGCCCCAGATCCACCAGGCCAGAACGCCGGTCAGTTTGAACTTTCCGAAATCGATTACCGCCGCCCGCTTGCCGATGGTGGCGAGGTTGCCCTGGTGGCGGTAGTGGAACGGGGCTGACATTGACTGGCCTGCAAGCTGCGCCTTGATGACGCGGGCGACATAGCTGCCCTGCTGCTTGGCCGCAGGGGCGACCCCCGGCACGGGCTTGCCATCGGCCTGCTTGACCAGCGCCGTATCGCCAATCACGAAAATCCGCTCGTCATCGGGAATGTTCAGCTGCGGCGTCACTTCCGCGCGCCCTGCCCTGTCTGCCGAGATGCCAAGCCATTGCGCGGCGGGAGATGCCTGCACACCGGCGGCCCAGACGATGGTCTTGGCAGGAAAATGCGTGTCACCCACCGTCACGCCATCATCGGTGCAGGCGGAAACGGGTGTGCCCAGCAGCACGTCAACGCCAAGCTTTTCCAGCGCGGTCTTGCTGTAGGCGGAAAGGTCTTCCGTAAAGGCTGGCAGAACCCTCGGCCCGGCTTCCACCAGCAGGACACGGGTCTTGCGGGTATCGACATTGCGAAACTCTGGCGGCAGCGTCTTATGCGCCAGCTCGGCAATCATACCCGCCATTTCCACACCGGTCGGGCCGGCGCCGATGACCACGAAGGTCAGTAAGGCCTGCTTTTCTTCGTCGGTTTTTGCCAGTTCAGCACGCTCGAAGGCAAGCAGCAGGCGGCGGCGGATGGTGGTGGCGTCTTCCAGTGTTTTCAGGCCCGGCGCATGCTTTTCCCAGGCATCATTGCCGAAATAGGCGTGACGTGCGCCGGTGGCCAGAACCAGCGTATCGAAAGGGATGGCCTCGCCGGATTTCAGGATAACCGTGCGGCTTTGCCGATCAACGCCGCCGACTTCCGAAAGCAGCGTGGTAACCTCCGGCCTGTCCCGATACAGCCGCCGGATGGGCCATGCTATTTCCGAGGTGGCCAGTGCCGTTGTCGCTACTTGATAAAGCAGCGGTTGAAACAGATGGTGATTGCGGCGGTCGATCAAGGTGATGCGAACCGGCGCGCCTTTCAGCCCATGAACGACCTGCAGTCCGCCGAAGCCTCCCCCAACGACGACAACGTGATGCTCCTGCATAAAAAAATGCCCTTTTCAAAATCAATAAAACCGCGCAGCAACTGCGCGGTTTGCAATATAATGGCAAAAATTGACGATAGTTATGAAATAGTCTGACCACAGGCGCGACAAAAACGCCGTACCGTTTCCGCCATTCCATACTCCATGGCATCCGCCGTCAGCCCATGACCGATGGACACTTCAGCGAGATAGGGAATACGTTTGACCAAGGCCGGAAGATTGGCAACCGTCAGGTCATGCCCGGCATTCACCTCGAGCCCCAGAGCCTTGGCATGATCCGCCGTAACGCCAAGCTTCTCGACCCAAACGTCTGCGGCTTCCGGGTTGTCGAAGCAACCACCATAGGGGCCTGTGTAAAGCTCGATGCGGGCCGCGCGCGTCTCTGCCGCCAGCTGCACCGCCGCCTCGTCGCCATCACCATCGGCAAACAGGGACACGCGCATGCCGCCGCCGTTCAGGCGCGCAACGGTTTCCTTCAGGAAAGAGGCGTGTTTGCGGAAATCCCAGCCGTGATCAGAAGTGGCCTGTGATGGCTCGTCCGGCACCAGCGTCACCTGCTCCGGCTGGGTTTCTTCACAAAGCAGCAGGAAGTCTTCTGATGGGTAACCCTCGATATTGAACTCGGCCTTCGGAAACTCGTCATCTATCAGAGCGCGCAAGACCGGCAGGTCGGAAAAGCGGATATGCCGCTGGTCCGGGCGCGGGTGAACGGTCAGGCCGCTGGCACCGGCAGCCAACGCGATACGGCCAAAATGGGCGACATCCGGCCAGGGAAGATCGCGGCGATTGCGCAGCATGGCGATGGCATTGAGATTGACGGAGAGTGTGGTTGGCATGATTTCTGACCGCTCGCGTTCGATATAAGAAGGTCTTGTTTCCTTCACTATCACACCCGCTGCAAGCACCCTCGAAAAAATAATTGAAAAGTTTTGGAACCATTTGCGCGCACCCGCATTGAAGCGCCGATTGGGCATTGGGGTTTATAATGGCGAACGATTACTTTTTTTCAGAAACACAACTCAAAATACATTCTAATATCGACATGGCATCCGAAGCGGGAATGGATGAATTCCTGAAAGACGAGCTGCCTGCGCGAAGGTCCATTCCCGGAAGAGCGCGCAATGAAGCCCGATGGAGGGCAAAGCCCATGCGCGATTCGGAAGAGCCGACGAAATCTCCCACAAGGGATGTTTCGAAAATTGCGCGCAAAGGTTTTCTTCCAGAAGTCTCTCTTCCTTCGCCTCTGCCACCGGAACCGGTAGCCATTGCAGACATGGCAAACATGTTCGGCGTCACGCATCGCACGCTGCATTTTTACGAAGAAAAAGAAATCATCTCGTCCCGCCGCGCTGGGTTGATGCGCATCTATTCGCATCAGGATGTTCACCGCATGGCGGTCATCAATTTCTGCCGCGAGATCGGCATTCCTGTCGCCACCATTCAGGACATTATGCAGAAGCTGGCGGATGCACCGACACAGGCTGATGCTGACGCCCTGTTCCAGGATGTTCTCAACAATCGTAAAAGCGAGCTGGCTGCGGAAATCTCGACCGTTCGCCGTCAGATCCAGCAGATCAGCGACGTTCTGACCGATGATGATGCTCTCGAAGCTGAAGCCGAGGTGCTGACCGAAGCCGATGTGGAGCTGAGCACGCAGGAACGCAAATGTCTGGAACTGATGGCAGAAGGTTACGCGCCGGTTCGCCTCGCCCGCACGCTCGGCATTTCCAATGACGAACTGCAGAAGCTTGAATCCTGCGTGATGGAAAAAGTCAGTGCCAGCAATCGCTTTCAGGCGGTGGCCAAGGCTTACATGATGGGCGTCATTCAGCCAGCATCATAACACTTATTCGATCAAGATTTGAAGAACGCCCGGTACATGTATGAACACTGTGCCGGGCGTATGCTTATCGAACGATGGTCAATGTTTCGGCAGCGCGGGTAATGGCGGTGTAAAGCCAGCGCTCACGCGAATCGCGGAATGCAAAGCTTTCATCGAACAAGACGACATTGTTCCACTGCGAACCCTGCGCCTTGTGTACCGTCAGGGCATAACCGTAATCGAACTCGTCATAACGCTTGCGCGTCGTCCACGGAATTTCGGTTTCCGTTTCCTCGAACGCAGCCTTCAGCAGTTTGATCTTGGCCGCACCGCGGTCCATATCGTCGTCTTCCGGGCGTATCATCAGGTTGATGCCGGGCTTCACTGTCTCGCGTGACGAACTCATCACCTGCCACAGAGAACCATTCAGCAGACCCTTAGCCGGGTCGTTGCGCAGGCACACCAGCTTGTCACCGGATTGCGGATAATCGGCGCTGAAACCCTTCAACTCACGAAGACGCTGATTGTAGCGACGGCGGGTGCGATTGGTGCCAACCAGAACCTGATCTGCATCCAGCACCAGCCCCTGCGTCACCTCATTCTTGGAAATGACCTGCGCTGCGCCATAATCGCCGCGCATGATCTCCTTGCCCTCCCGCACATCCATGGCAAGCTGGATGATGGGATTGTCCTTCGCCTGACGGTGGATTTCCGACAGCAGGAAGTCCGGCTCCTGCTCGGTAAAGAAACCACCACCGGATACGGGCGGCAACTGGCCGGGATCACCCAGAACGAGGATGGGCGTGCTGAAACTCATCAAGTCCCTGCCCAGCGCCTCATCCACCATCGAGCATTCGTCGATGATGATGAGTGCCGCCTTGGCAAGAGGGCTCTGGCGGTTGATGGAAAACATCGGCGCGATGGAGGTCTTGCCGGTCTCTTCGTCCTCAACTGCCTCCTCGCCGCGCGGGCGATAGATCAGCGAGTGAATGGTACGGGCATTCGTCGCCCCGCGGGACCGCAACACCTGCGCCGCCTTGCCGGTGAAGGCCGCAAACAGAACCTCACCATCGACGTGTTCGGCAAAATATTTTGCAAGTGTGGTCTTGCCCGTACCGGCATAGCCGAACAGCCGGAAAACCGGCGTCCGGCCTTCCTTCAACCAGCGCGAAACAGCCTTTAAGGCTTCATCCTGTTGCGGTGAAAATTGCATGCGTTCTCTTCGCAGGATTCGAGCGCGAAGCGCAACTGAAAAAGAACGAAAGAAGAATAAAGCAGTGAATTGACCGTCCCGCGATTAAAGCTTCAAGACGAACCGTAAATGTCGACGCCAACGTTATTTCAGCAAACTGTAATTATAATTTATTATGGTTAGGATTTTAACTAACAATAAATTGATATAAAATAAAATCATTAATGCGTGAATTAGATATTAGGGACATCTGACAAACGCCATGAAACGAACCGGAACGACACGACGGCTTTCCCAAAGAAAACCCCGAAAACAAAAACAAAGTTGTTCGGAGCAACGCCATGCTCACATCCACAGCAATAACTTACACAATAGGGGTCGGAAAAACATGTTCTCGTTCAAGGATCTTTCTACGAAAACCAAAGTAATTATCGGCACATCCGCTCCGGTTTTGCTTGCCATTGCCGTCGGCACCATCGCGCTCACGAGTATCTCTTCGATGACGCAGAGCAACGGTTGGGTCGACCACACCAATCAGGTGCTGCGAAAGTCCGACAACATCACCGCTGCTGCCGTGGATATGGAAACAGGCATGCGCGGTTACATCATCACCGGCAAACAGGATTTTCTTGCGCCTTATAACAAGGGTCAGCAGGCGATCTATAGAATGGTCGACGAGCTGAAAGCCATGGTCAGCGACAATCCGACCCAGCTGGGACGACTGGACAAAATCCAGACCGCCATGAGCGACTGGCAGAAAAACTTTGCCGAGCCACAGATCAAGGCACGCGGCGCGTTGGCCGACACAACATCGCTTGGCGAGATGAACCAGAAGCTCGATGCATCGCAGGGCAAATCCTATTTCGACAATTTTCGTGCCATAAGCGCTGACCTTCAAGCCGACGAAAAAGCACTGCTGACAAAACGCTCCGCTGCAAATGATGCGGCTGTTGCATCGTCGATCAACATGATCTGGGGCAGCCTTGCAGGCGCGATCATCATTGCCATCGCTGCCGGTCTGCTGATCGGTTCCGGCATTTCCCGCCCGTTGCTTGCCATGACGTCGGCTATGAAGCGTCTGGCCAGCGGCGAAACGCAGGTGGACGTTCCCGGCGTTGGCCGCAAGGACGAAATCGGCCAGATGGCCGAAACCGTACAGGTCTTCAAGGACAATGCCATCGCCAAAATCCAGATGGAACGCGAAGCCGATGCCAACCGCTCCATGACCGAAAAGGAACGTCAGGAACGCGAGCTTCAGAAAGCCAAGGAAGCCGCCGACATTCAGTTCGCCGTCGATGCACTGGCCCAGGGCCTTGGCCAGCTGGCCGATGGCAATGTCGCTCACCGCATCAACGCGCCTTTCGTGGATCACCTCGATCGCCTGAGAAACGACTTCAACAACTCCGTCGGCAAGCTGAATGAAGCGTTGGTTTCCGTGGGCAAGAATGCCCGTGGTATCGACGCTGGCGCCAACGAAATCCGCTCTGCCGCCGACGATCTGTCCAAGCGTACCGAGCAGCAGGCCGCTTCGGTCGAAGAAACCGCAGCAGCGCTGGAAGAAATCGCAACGACTGTTCGCGACTCTGCCAAGCGTGCCGAAGAAGTCGGCGGTCTCGTTACCAAGACCCGCCTCAGCGCTGAACATTCCGGCCAGGTCGTTCGCGATGCCGTTATCGCCATGCAGCAGATCGAAAAATCCTCCAGTGAGATTTCGAACATCATCGGCGTCATCGACGAGATCGCCTTCCAGACCAACCTTTTGGCTCTGAATGCCGGTGTCGAAGCTGCGCGCGCCGGTGAAGCCGGTAAGGGCTTTGCGGTTGTCGCACAGGAAGTACGTGAACTGGCCCAGCGTTCGGCAACGGCTGCAAAGGAAATCAAGACGCTGATCGTCACCTCCGGTGATCAGGTCAGATCCGGTGTGGAACTCGTCGGCAATACGGGCAAGGCGCTGGAAAACATCGTCTCCGAAGTCCAGCAGATCAACCAGCACGTCAACGCCATCGTGGAATCCGCCCGCGAACAGGCCGTCGGCATTCAGGAAATCAACTCCGCCGTCAACACCATGGACCAGGGCACCCAGCAGAACGCCGCCATGGTCGAGCAGTCGACAGCGGCTAGCCACAGCCTTGCCAAGGAAGCGGCAGCCCTGAACCAGCTGATCACCCAGTTCAACCTCGGCAACGGCTCGTCCTCGCGTCCAGTCCAGGTCGCATCGCACAACTCCGCCCCGGTCGCCTCCCCGACCCGCCAGCTGATGCGCAAAGTGGCAGGCGCCTTCGGCGGCAGCGCGGCAGCAGCCGACAGCTCCTGGGAAGAATTCTGATCCTCACCTATCTCCACAAAAAGAAAGAGCCCAAGGGAAACCCTGGGCTCTTTTTTTGCGCGATGATTGGGCCGGCTATGAAATCAGTCCGTGGCGTTTTGCGCGAAACTTTGGATAGACTACACGCATGAAAATTCTGATTCTCGGTGCCACTGGTTTTATTGGTTCGGCTATCATCCGCAGGCTTCTGCGTGATGGCCATGCCGTCACGGGCCTTGGCCGATATACCGATGCTTCCAAGCGGAAAGTCCCCTTTGCAGATTGGGTGACCGCAGATCTTGCACACCTGACGACGCCAGGGGATTGGCGGTCGCTGGTTGAAGACCACGATGCCATCGTCAACTGCGCGGGCGCGCTTCAGGATGGCCTGTCCGACGATCTTGTCGCCACGCAGGAAAGATCGATGCTGGCGCTTTATCATGCAAGCATGCAGGCTGGTGGACGGCTGATCGTGCAGATATCTGCCCGCACATCCAACATGGCATCCGACACTGCTTTCCTCGCCACCAAGCAGCGTGCCGATCAGGCATTGGCAGCAAGCGGCCTGCCCCATGTCATCCTTCGCCCCGCGCTCGTCATCGGACGCAACGCCCATGGCGGCACGGCACTGCTCAGAGCATTGGCGAGCATTCCTTACGTCACGCCGATGGTCCATGCTCAAAGCCCCGTGCAAACCGTGGCCCTGTCTGATGTCGCCAACGTCGTGGCCGACGCAATCAGTGGAAAAATCGAACCGGGTGCTGATCTGCATCTGGCGGCAGGCGAAATATTGACCTTGCAGCAATTGATAGGGCTTCATCGTCAATGGCTGGGGCTGGCCAGCAGCCCAACCGCCTCACTCCCGGCGATGCTGGCAGCACCGGTCACATGGCTAGCCGATATGGCGGGGCGGCTTGGATGGCGCTCCCCTCTGCGCTCAACAGCCATGGCGGTGATGTCTCAAGGCGTAACGGTTGACGGTGCTTACCCTCAAGGTTTCGCATTCAAGACGGCGGCGCAGACGCTGGCAGACAACCCATCAGGCATTCAAGACCTTTGGGTTGCCCGGCTTTTCCTGCTGAAACCCGTCATCATCATCTGCCTGTCACTGTTCTGGCTTCTCTCCGGCCTCATACCGCTTTTCGATGTCTCCAGAGCATCGGCCCATTTTCTGCCTTTCATGCCGAGCGGTGCTGCTTTGACGGTTGCGATAGCCACCTGCTTCATCGACATTGCGCTGGGAGCAGCCGTTCTGCTGCGACCTTATGCTCGCAAAGCCATGTTCGGCATGCTGCTTGTAACAAGCGCCTACCTGCTTGGCGGAACGGTGTTGGTACCCGAACTGTGGCTCGATCCGCTCGGGCCGCTGATCAAGGTGATTCCTTCCATTGCTCTAACCCTTGCCGCACTGGCGATACTGGACGAAAGATAGGCCCATGTTGGAGGACCTCATTCGCCTTGCCCATGTCATCGGCGCGACGGTTCTGTTTGGCACGGGTGCAGGCATTGCCTTCTTCATGGTCATGGCACGCAGAACGGAAAACCCGGCCCTCATTGCGCATGTTGCGGGGACAGTGGTGATTGCCGACACCGTCTTCACTGCAACGGCTGCCATTCTTCAACCCATCACCGGCTATATGCTCGCCCGCATCATCGGCTGGCCATTGACGGAAGGCTGGGTGTTCCTTTCCCTGCTGCTCTATGTCTTCGTCGGCGTTTTCTGGCTGCCGGTGGTGTGGATACAGATAAGGCTGCGGAACATCGCCCGCCTGGCTGCCGCGTCTGGCGAGCCTTTGCCGCCGCAGTGGTTCCGGCTCTACCGCATCTGGTTTGCATGTGGTTTTCCCGCATTCTTCGCCGTTATTGGAATCGTTTGGTTGATGCTGATGAAGCCGGATATTCCGCTCTGGAACTGACGCGTCAGTTTTTTCGTAACAGGAGGGAATAAACTCGCCCTGCCCGGTGTCTTATTCTCGTTGGCGGCAGACGCTGCCTGATCCAGAGGAGGACATCCATGAAAATGCGTGCTTTAATCTCGCTTGCGGCTTTTGCCATCGCAAGCTCCGCTTTCGCCGCGCCGATGGTTGAAACCGTCAAGGCCGATAAGGGCAATGTTCTTGCCGGTGATAAAGGCATGACCCTTTACACCTACAAGAAGGACATGAAGGGCGAGTCCAGCTGCTATGAAAAATGCGCTACCAACTGGCCACCTTTCTTTGCCTCGGACAGCGACAAAGCCGATGGCGCCTATACGATTGTTACCCGCAAGGACGGAAAGAAACAGTGGGCCAAGGATGGCATGCCGCTGTATTATTGGGCCAAAGACATGAAAAAGGGTGACATGACGGGCGACGGCATGGGCGGAAATTGGGATGTCGCAAAGCCATAACGGCAAAGGTAGTGATCGGCGGGGACAATCTGCCCCCGCCCCCGGCTCGTTCGAAGCGCAGATGCTGGCCCTCATGCCATCGCTGCGGCGCTATTCGCGCAGCCTTTCTCGCCATGATGCCGACGGCGAGGATCTGTTTCAGGACTGCATCGAAAAAGCGCTTCTCAACCGGCATCAATGGCGCGGCGGCGGGCTGAAGGCATGGGCCTATGCCATCATGACCAACCTTTACCGCAACCGGCATCGCAGCGAAAAACGCCACCCGTCCGAAAGCCTCGATGGCCATGAGGAGGATGCGGGTAGCACAGAAACCCAAGGCGACACGCTGGAAAACGACCGGCTGCACCACGCTCTTGCCGGGCTAGCACCCGAGGCGCGCGCGGTTTTGATGCTGGTGACTGTGGAAGGCTACAGCTATCAGGAAGTGGCAGACATGATGCACATTCCCATCGGCACCGTCATGTCGCGGCTTTCGCGCACGCGGGAAACGCTGCGGGCGCAGCTTGCCGCAGACAATATCATTCCTCTTCGGAGACCGAAATGAACAGCACCGACGCCATATCAGAAACAGACCTGCACGCCTATGTGGATGGCCACCTTGGTGATGCGGAGCGTTTGCGCGTCGAAGCCTGGCTTGCCGACCACCCGGAAGATCGTAAACGCATCGCAGAATGGCAGACACAGGCACAGATGCTGCGCAACGCCTTTGCCCCTTATGAAACCAGCCGCGAGAGCGACCGGCTGATGCTAACCGCTGCGCCGCGCCGCTGGGCTCCCCTTCTGGCGCGCACCGCCGCCGCCTGCCTCATCTTTGCCGCCGGTGCCGTGGCCGGGCAGTTTCTGCCGCAGATGCGATTGAAAGCACCTGAAGCTGCGTCGCTGACCCAGACTGCGGATATTTCCAGCCAGTCGAAATCCGCCTATCTGATCTATGCCAGTGAGGTGCGTCACCCGGTCGAGGTTGGCGCAGACCAGCAGCAGCATCTGGGCACATGGCTCGGCAAACGCCTGGGTTCACCCTTTGCGATCCCTGATCTCAGCACTATCGGCTTTACTCTCGTTGGCGGGCGTCTGGTTCCCGTCAGCGGCAAGCCGGGCGCTATGCTGATGTATCAGAACCAAGCCGGGCAGCGGGTTACGGTTCTGATTGGCCATAACCCTGATAATCGCGAAACCAGCTTTAGGCTGGCCAGCGCCGATGGCATCGAAACCTTCTACTGGATCGACAATGCGCTGGGATACGCCGTATCCGGCGAGATTTCCAAGGATGATCTGCAGAAGATCGCCGAGGAATGTTACCGGCAGTTTCCGGCTTAAAACTATTTCAGCATCGGCCACAGGCTAATCACCAGCAGCACAGCCATGGTGATGTTGAACCATTTCAGCCGCGCAGGCACCGATAGCCATTCCCGCAGCGCAGAACCGAACCCTGCCCATGTGGAAACGCTGGGCAGATTGACGGCGGCAAAGGCGATGCCAACAAGCATGACTGTGAAATAATACTGGCTGTCATCCGTGTACGTCGCCATGGCAGTGACCGCCATAACCCAGGCCTTTGGGTTGACCCACTGAAACGCCGCCGCGCCGAGAAAGGTCATCGGCTCCGCACCCACCTTGCCATCGCTGAGGGAGCGCGACGTGCCGATTTTCCACGCAACCCACAGCAGATAGGCACCGCCTGCGAATTTCAGCAGCGTGTAGAGAACGGGAACGGAATGCAGCAAAGCGCCCAGCCCCAGCCCGACGCCGATCAGCAATGACAGAAACCCCGCACCGATGCCCAGCATGTGCGGAATGGTCCTGCGAAAACCGAAATTCACACCCGATGCAAACAGCATCATATTGTTCGGTCCCGGCGTGATCGATGTCGTGAAAGCGAAAAGCAAAAGCGCGATAAAGGTCTCGATTGTCATGGTGTCCCTCTCGCGGCCAAATCTACGCGCGCTCCCTTTTAAACACCAGTCAGGGAGGCGAATGGAAATGCCCACAAGTTTTGATGGATCGACGCTGGGACTGATTGGTTTATGGTACTGACAGCATTGAGAGGAGACACCGCATGTTCGACGACATCCCCACCGTCACCCTGCCCTCCGGCACATCCATTCCCGCGCTGGGCATCGGCACCTGGAACATGGGCGAAACGACCGCCGATGCGGCTCAGGAAATCGCCAGCATCCGCAAGGCCATAGAGCTTGGCATGACAGTGGTTGATACAGCGGAAATGTATGCCGATGGCCGCTCCGAGGAAGTCGTTGGCGAGGCGATCCAATCCCTGCGCGATGAAGTGTTCCTCGTCAGCAAGGTTTACCCCTACAATGCCAGCGCCCAAGGCGCCATCGAAGCCTGCGAGCGCAGCCTCGAGCGGCTGGGAACCGACCACCTCGACCTATACCTGCTGCACTGGCGCGGCTCCTATCCGCTGGAAGAGACGGTCGGCGCATTCGAAAAGCTGAAGGCTGACGGAAAGATCAGGAATTGGGGCGTTTCCAACTTCGATACCGACGATATGGAAGAGCTGTTTTCCGTAACCGATGGCAAGAACTGCGCGGCCAATCAGGTGCTTTACAACCTCTCCCGTCGCGGGCCGGAATACGACCTGCTGCCCTGGTGCCAGAGCCACGGCGTGCCCGTTATGGCCTACTCGCCCATAGAGCAAGGCCGCATCCTCTCCAACCACGAACTCATCCGCATCGCCAAGGCTTATCAGGCCACACCGGCACAGGTGGCGCTGGCTTTCCTTCTGGAACGCGACGGCGTTATGCCCATCCCGAAATCCTCAGACCCCGAACGTGTAGCCGAGAACCGAGGCGCCACAGAACTGGAAATCACCGACGAAGACTGGGCCGCACTGGACGCGGCATTCCCGCCGCCACAGAAGAAGGTTTCGCTTGAGATGCTTTGATTTTAAGCACTTGCGCCGCCTTTCAGATTCAAAATCTCAGCGACATTATCCAAACATCGTCCGTCATATTTCAGCGCGGGCGATAAAACAGCTTGAGGAACAGATAGACGGGATAGCTGATGATGATGAGGATAATAGCCGCCTCATGCGTTGACGCAACGTCCGCCCAGCCCTCCATTTTGGAGTTGCTGCCAAATACACCCACACCGAAAAGCAAAGCGCCAACAAGGAGAATGGCGGAACTAATCAGTACGCCCCACCACTCCAGTTCAAGCGATCCCGCCCACGCCGCGTAGCCCACGATGCTGGCACCGGCAAACATCAGGAAGCCGACAGTAAGCAGATAGCTTCGCCAGAACAACGCTCCATCCAACTGCCTTAAACGTTTTGACATGCCTGAAACCTCGATGGAATGTTTGTATGATTTTACAATCCCTGCAATATCTAAGGCCTTACAGATAAATTTCATCGGGCTAGAGACATTTTACGGCGAAAGAGGAACTATGCTTCGACCCCTAATTCAGGCAGGGCTGTGTCTTGCAGCCTTTTCTACTCTGATTGCTTCTGCCGTCGCGAGCCGTGCGGAAGACAGCCCCGCACCGTCTTTTGATGCTGCCAGTGCTTTCTGTGATCGGCAAACTTTCACCTTGGAAAAGATAGAAGAGGTCGTGCCGTGGCTCGATTATTTCAGTGGGCTGCGCTCTCGGCGATCACCAGCGCCACAGGATAATTGCCCGAGCGGCGCTATTCGTGCGGTCATCAATATCACCAGCAGCGGCAGCATAGAGATGGCGGAAGCCTTACGAGAAGGTTTCTTCAAATCTTACGTCGCTAGAGCTATGGAGCCGGATTTGGCAGATCGGCGAATTGATCAGGACGGCACGTTTCGCTACAGAAATGATGTGGTTTTGGCAGGCTTCGTTTGGTTTCTTTGCCCAGGGCGCGGAGACGAAAGGGTGTCCTGTGTCAAACAAATCGTCGCAGGGTTTCCTGATGAATTCCTAAAAACCAGTCCCGTATTTTGCGACTTCGCTGAGTTTGATAGCGCCAAGGTTGAGTGGCCGTCAAACCGGCAAACTAATCCGCTGGTATGTGCACAAAGTAATTTTCCCGACCCAACCTCTTGGCTAGATCGGGCTTAAAGTGAACTTGTGCGGTGAGATAAAAATGTTCTGAAAGCAGAGCTTGGTGGAACAGGCATCCATCCCCTGCAAGAATGCCTGCGACCGTAACCGCAGGCATTTTTAAAGAGTCCCTTGGAATTACATTCCCTGCGGACCACGGTTCATCGCCGCGATACCGGTGCGGCAGACTTCGAGCAGGCCGAGCGGCTTGATGATGGTCAGGAACTGGTCGATCTTCGAAGACTTGCCGGTGATTTCGAAGATGAAATGCTCCAGCGTCGCATCCACCACCTTGGCATGGAAGGCATCGGCCAGGCGCAGGGTCTCGGCGCGATCTTCGCCGCGTCCTGCCACCTTGATGAGCGCGACTTCGCGCTCGATGGGGCGGTCCTGACCGTTCTGGCGGGCGCGGACGGTGAGGTCTACGACGCGGTGAACCGGCACGATGCGCTCAAGCTGCGCCTTGATCTGCTCCAGCACGCCCGGCGTGCCACGCGTGACTATGGTGATGCGCGACAGGTGCGATTCGTGTTCCGTTTCCGAAACGGTCAGGCTTTCGATGTTGTAACCGCGACCGGAAAACAGGCCGATGACGCGGGCGAGAACGCCCGGCTCATTGGCGACGAGGACCGATAGGGTGTGGTTTTCGACGGTTTCCGTTTCCTTCTGAATGAAGTAGGCCGAACCGGTAGGCTGTAGGTGTGCGTTCATATCCGTGTTCCTCTCCCAATCAGACTAGCTGACGGCCCTTGGCGTCGATGGCGTTTGCAACGGCTTCGTCGGTTGCTTCATCCGGCAACAGCATCTCGTTATGCGCTTTACCTGATGGAATCATCGGGAAGCAATTGGCGAGATTGGCCACGCGGCAATCGAAGATAACAGGCTTGTCGACTGCGATCATCTCGGCAATCTTGTCATCCAGTTCCCTCGGGTCATCGCAATACATGCCAACGCCGCCGTAAGCTTCCGCCAGCTTGACGAAGTCGGGCATCGCTTCCGTATAGGAGTTGGACAGGCGGTTGCCGTGCAGCAGCTGCTGCCACTGGCGCACCATGCCCATATATTGGTTGTTCAGGATGAAAATCTTGACCGGCAGATTGTACTGGATGGCGCAGGACATTTCTTGAATGCACATCTGGATCGATGCGTCACCGGCGATGTCGATAACCAGAGCTTCCGGATGCGCAACCTGAACACCGATGGCGGCAGGCAGGCCGTAACCCATGGTGCCCAGACCGCCAGATGTCATCCAGTGGTTCGGCTCTTCGAAACCGAAGAACTGCGCTGCCCACATCTGGTGCTGGCCGACTTCCGTCGTGATGTAGGTGTCGCGACCCTTCGATGCTTCATACAGACGCTGAATGGCATATTGCGGCATGATGACATCGTTGGAGTTCTTGTAGGCGAAGGATTTGCGCGCGCGCCAGCGGTCGATCTGCTGATGCCACTCTTCCGTCTGAGCCTTTTCAGGACGCTTTGGCAGAGCTCGCCACAGACGAACCATGTCCTCCAGAACCCGACCGACATCGCCAACGATGGGAACATCGACGCGTACATTCTTGTTGATCGAAGACGGGTCGATATCGATGTGGATTTTTTTGGAATTCGGAGCAAAGGCATTCAGACGGCCGGTAATACGGTCATCGAAACGCGCGCCGACACAGACCATAACGTCGCAATCATGCATCGCCATGTTGGCTTCGTAAGAGCCGTGCATGCCCAGCATGCCCAGCCAGTTCTTGCCGGATGCCGGGTAGCAACCCAGACCCATCAAGGTCGAGGTAATGGGAAAATCGGTCAGTTCGACAAGTTCACGCAGCAAACGCGTGGCTTCCGGGCCGGAGTTGATGACGCCGCCGCCGGTGTAGAGGATCGGGCGCTTGGCCTTCGACATCAGTTCGATGGCAGCGTGAACGGCGTTCAGATCACCCTGAACCTTCGGCTTGTAGCTCTTCTGCTGGATGGCAGCCGATGGCGGCGTGTAGGTGCCGGTTGCGAACTGAATGTCCTTGGGAACATCGACAACGACAGGACCCGGACGACCGGTCTGGGCAATGCGGAAGGCTTCATGAATGATGCCAGCCAGCTCGTTGACGTCCTTGACCAGCCAGTTGTGCTTGGTGCAGGGGCGCGTGATGCCAACGGTATCGCATTCCTGAAACGCATCGGAGCCGATGAGCGAGGTTGGAACCTGGCCGGAAATGCAGACCAGCGGAATGCTATCCATCAAGGCGTCCTGCAGGGGCGTAACAGCATTGGTGGCGCCGGGGCCGGAGGTGACCAGCATGACGCCGACCTTGCCGGTGGAACGGGCATAACCTTCAGCGGCGTGGCCTGCACCCTGTTCGTGGCGAACGAGAATGTGCTGGATGTCGTCCTGCTGGAAAATCTCGTCATAAATCGGAAGAACTGCACCACCGGGATAGCCGAAAATATGCTCGACGCCGTTATCCTTCAGCGCGCGCAGAACGATTTCCGCGCCCGTCATGGTGTTGCTGTTGTCCGTATTGTCCTTATCCGTCATTGCCTGTTCCATCCCGATTTTGGCTTTGGATATCGCGGAGCCATCTGGCCCAAGTGAAGACATAAAAAAAGGCCCCTTTGAGGAGCCTCGTTCAGCGCATGGGTGCTTTCGCCGGATGGTTACACCATCCTGCCCATGCGCCGTCCCACCACGATAAGTACGTTAAGATTTTTCATGGGCCCGAGTGTTAGACACAAAACCATTCTCCGTCAACGCATATTGCGGAAAAAATCGGCATTCATTCCATTTATTGCGAGTTAGGCCCATTCGAAGAAATAAAAATACGCCCGAACTACACCAGTTGTTAAACGCAATCTTATAGGCTCTCCGGCAACGAACGGGACCAACCCGTGTGCGGCCGCCTGGAAAAGGCCGACAAGACCTATGACAGGGGCGAGACGTGTTCAACGACGACCTTCGCAAATCAGCAAAAGCAGGCGAACAGGACCGCCGGGATGAAGCATCGGCTGGCAACCGTCTGCTGGGTCACGTCATTTCCTGCACCGGCTCCCGCGCCACGATTTCCGCAACGACTGAGCCAGGCAAGACCGACCTTGCCGAACTCTGGTCCGTCGGCCGCCTGATCTCCATTGATCTCGGCGAAACCCGCGTTGCCGCCCTCACCTATGCAATGAAGACCGGACAGGCCGAATGGTCTGCCAGCCGCAGCAACACGCTGTTGATCGAGGTGGAACTGCTGGGCGAAATCCATCGCGCGACGGATGGCTCCGAGCGCTTCTCCACGGGCATCTCCCGCTATCCCTATCTCGGTGCTGTCGCCCATCGCATCCGCGCCAGCGACCTGATGCGCATTTACGAAACGTCAGGCAGCGGCGCGTCCGTGGTCGGCCGCCTGACGCAGGATGACAGCATCGATGCGACGATCAGCATTCCACAAATGCTATCGAAACATTTCGCAGTGCTGGGCTCCACCGGCGTCGGCAAATCCACCGCCGTCTCCCTGCTGCTGCACAAGGCGATTGAGCAGGACCCGAAACTGCGCGTGTTGATTCTCGATCCGCACAATGAATTCGCCGCAGCTTTCCCCATGACGTCGGTCGTTATCGATACCGACACGCTGGACCTGCCCTTCTGGTTGATGAAGCTGGAAGAATTTACCGAAGTCCTGTATCGGGGACGCAAGGCGGTTTCCGAAGAACTGGATGTTCTGCGTGACCTGATACCCGAGGCCAAGCGCGCCTTTCGCGGCTCTGAAAACTCCGTCATGCGCCGCGCCTCGGAAAAATCCTCGCTGACAGCAGATACACCGGTTCCTTACCGCATCGCCGACCTGCTGGCGCTGATCGATGAGCGCATCGGGCGGCTGGAGGGTCGCGACGAGAAGCCTGCTCTGCGCAATCTGAAAATGCGCATCATGTCGGCTATCAACGATCCGCGTTATCACTTCATGTTCTCCAATAGCACCATTTCCGACACGATTATGGAGACGGTGGCGCATATTTTCCGCGTACCGGGAGAAGGCAAGCCGATTTCCGTGTTCCAGCTGGCGGGTATTCCCTCCGAGGTGGTGAATTCGGTGGCCTCGGTGCTTTGCCGCATGGCCTTCGAATTGGCACTCTGGAGTCAGGGCGCGATCCACACGCTGGTCGTTTGCGAAGAAGCCCACCGTTACGTGCCTGCCGACCCGGCGCTCGGTTTCTTCCCGACGCGTCAGGCCATTGCCCGCATCGCGAAAGAGGGCCGTAAATACGGCGTATCACTCGGCATCATCACCCAGCGCCCAGGAGAGCTCGATCAGACGATTCTCTCGCAATGTTCCACCGTTTTCGCCATGAGGCTTTCCAACGAAAACGATCAGGAAATCATCCGCTCGGCCATTCCGAACTCATCGGTCTCAACCACCAGCTTCCTGTCCTCCATCGGCAATGGCGAAGCCATCGCCTTTGGTGAGGCCATCAGCGTTCCCATGCGCATTCGCTTCAACCGCGTGCCTGCGCATATTCTGCCTAAGGCAAATGGCGTGATGCCATCCATCGTTGAAGATACGCCGGATACGGTCGATCTGCGCTCCATCGTCAAACGCATGCGTGCCGTAAACGGCCCCGACATCTCCGGCTTCCGCCAGAGCTACGATGCCAAAATCGCGCAGGATGCCGACGAGGAAGAATTCGAAAGCTGGAAAAAGGAATTCCACGCAAACAGCAGCAGCGAACCCTACCGCCCGGAAATGCTGCCGCGAAGCTCGGTATTTGCCTCCAGAGCGCAAATGCCTGATGTTTCGACCGGCACGGCGCCAGTGTTGCGGGAGGACGTTCCGTCGCGTTCATTTATTGGCGAGGAGCCGAGGTCTTCACTGAGAGAAAGTTTGCTGAAGAAGCCGTTGGGAAGTTTGTATCGGAAGGATTGAGAGGGGCTAGGCCGTTGCTCAAACCTTCCTCATCCCTGTGCTTGTCACAGGGATCCAGCCAGCCCAAGTCTTTGGGCTGAAGAGACTTTTCCCGCCGCGCAGACGCGCATCGACTGGATTCCTGTCACAAGGACAGGAATGAGGGAAGAGAGAGAACTCACGGCACCACCCTCTCCCAATCCTCCCCCATCTGGTTGCGAAACCATGTCATTTGCCGCTTGGCATATTGCCGTGTCGCCGCCGCAGCTTTTTCGATCACCTCGGCCTGCGTCATTCGCCCCGCCAGCATTTCGGCAATCTGCGATACCCCGATGGCCTTCATAACGGTCGCATCAGGGGGAATATCCAGCGCCAGCAGCGCTTCTACCTCTTCCACCGCGCCGCTCTGCATCATGCCTGCAAAACGACGGTTAATGCGGTCATGCAGCACCGCCCGTTCCGGGAGAACCACAAATTTGCGTGCACGCGCCGCATCGATGATGACGGGACCGCTGGCGTCCTGAAACACGCGAATGGATTGTCCGGTCGTGGCAAGAACTTCGAGCGCCCGCACGATGCGTTGCCCATCGCTCGGGCTGAGGCTCGCCGCCGTTTGCGGGTCGTCGATCGCCAGTTCGGCGTAAAGCTCAGCCGGTCCCTCTTCCAGCAGCCGCATGCGGTAACACTCGCGAATATCTGCGGGAATGGCAGGCATATCGGACAGGCCACCGGTCAGCGCCTTGAAATACAGCCCGGTGCCGCCGACGATAACAGGATAGCGCCCCTCGCCGCGCATCGTTTCAAGAAGCGCCGTGATGTCGCGCAGCCATTCACCCGTCGAATAAAGTTTGACCGCGGGAACATGGCCATAGAGGTGGTGTGGTACGCCTTCCATGTCGTCCTCAGAAGGCCGCGCCGTCAGCACCTGCAACGTATCATAGACCTGCATGCTATCTGCATTGATAACGACGCCATTCGTCTTCCGCGCCAAACGAAGCGCAAGCGCGGACTTGCCGCTCGCCGTCGGGCCGGTTATCAGGGTCGCATCAAATTCGTCAACAAGGTTTTTCATCATGGCTCTCGTTGCCACGCTTATCGCCAATCCGTCAAATCCTGTTCTGAATTCCACCATTGCAGAAAGCGCCGCCAAGGCGCTCGATGCATCAGGCCTTTACTGGCTGGCGGACGGGATCGCCTGCGATCTGGTGCTGCGCGACGGAACCGACATCGCGGCAGCCGAACGCGTGCTGCGCATGGCCATCGTTGACCGACCCATCGATATCGCCATTCAGGATCAAGACAAGCGCCGCAAGAAAATCCTCATCGCAGACATGGATTCGACCATGATCGGCCAGGAATGTATCGATGAATTGGCCGCCGAAGTTGGCCTCAAGGACCAGGTGTCGACCATCACCGCCCGCGCCATGAATGGTGAGATCGCCTTCGAACCCGCGCTTCGCGAGCGTGTCGCGCTGCTGAAAGGCCTGCCGATTTCCGTCGTGAATGAGGTCATCGAAAAACGCATCACGCTCACACCGGGCGGCATGGAACTCATCGCCACCATGAAGGCGAAGGGGCATTACACCGCTCTGGTTTCCGGTGGCTTCACCGTCTTCACCAGCCGCATCGCGGCGACGCTTGGCTTCGATGAAAACCGCGCCAATATTCTGGGCGAAAAGGACGGTCTTCTTGATGGCACGGTGGCCGAACCCATTCTCGGCAAGCAGGCCAAGGTCGATGCCCTAAACGACATCGCCACCAAACTCGGCATATCGCCCGAGGATGCCATTGCCGTGGGCGATGGCGCCAATGATCTCGGCATGCTGCATCTGGCCGGTTCCGGCGTTGCCCTTCACGCCAAGCCCGCCGTTGCCGCCGAAGCGAAAATCCGCATCGATCACAGCGATCTCACCGCGCTTCTTTACCTTCAGGGCTATAGAAAGTCCGATTTCGTCAGCCCATGATTGTCAGTGGAACACCCAGACTGATCCTTCGGGATTGGAAAGACACCGATCGCGATCTGTTTCGTGAGGTCAATGCCGATCCCGATGTCATGGCATTTTTTCCGCATCAGCGCAGCCATGACGAATCCGACGCGGCGCTCAAGCACGTCAACGACATGATCCACGCGACCGGATACGGGTTTTACGCGGTGGAATTGCGCGAGACCGGCGAGCCGATCGGCTTCTGCGGTATAGCGCCTGCCAATCTGGACGGCATATTCCCACTTGGCACCATGGAAATCGGCTGGCGACTGGCCACCCGTTACTGGGGCCACGGCTACGTCACGGAAGCGGCGAAATCACTGCTATCAATGGCTTTCGATGAAAAGAAACTGCCGGAAATCGTGTCTTTTGCCGTTCACGACAATCTACGCTCAATCGCCGTCATGAAACGCATCGGCCTCATCCGCGACGCCTCCCGCGATTTCCTGCACCCCCGCGTACCGGACAGCCACCCTCACCTCAAGCCGCATGTTACTTACGCGCTGACGCTGGAGCGGTGGTTGGGGAAGTAAGGCATAATTTCCGTCAACTCCGGGCAGCGATGACGTTAAAATAAATGAATAGGAGTGGCGTTTTCTGGAGTGAGACTCTTTCGATGCGAGCAACATCAAGACGCCACATCAGCCTCCGTCATGCTCGGGCTTGTCCCGAGCATCTAACGAACCCCAACAATCAACGTAGTTAAATCCACGGGACAAGCCCGAGCATAATGTCGTGGTCTTTGGCTGTTCTCGAAAACAGAGCAACGCGACATCACTGGATTCGGCCAGCGTTAAGCGTCGTCCCCCTCACCCTTATCCAGCTTGCCCTGATCCAGCACACGAGTGGCCTTGTCGTTCAAAGCGGAGGTGAGGTTCTTTTCGGCCTTGGTGCGGCCAAAGGTCAGGCGGTTTTGCTCCGCCTGTTTTTCTTTGTCGGTGCGCGCCTTCTGTTTGCGAAACTGGCGCAGATTTACGATATCGCCTGTCACGACCATCTCCCAATCTGCGCCATGCAATCACTTGTTCTTGCGGAATGCGTCCAGCGAAACGACCGAACCGGCCTTCTTTTCTTCGTCTGTCTTCTTGTCTTCAGACGATGCAGGCTTGCCTTCAGCGGGTACCGGGTAAGCGGTGATTTCCGCTTCGACGACTTCCTCTTCTTCCGCCAGGGGAACGTCGAATTCTAGTTCGAAATTCACCGACGGATCGTAGAAGCCGCGGATCGCGTTGAAAGGCACAACCAGCTTTTCAGGCGTGTCGGAGAAGGACAGGCCGATTTCGAACTGAGTATCGGTAACCTTCATGTCCCAGAACTGATGCTGGATGACGATGGTCATCTGCTCGGCATATTTCGCCTTGAGGTGCTGCGAGATGCGCACACCCGGCGCGCCGGTCAGGAATGTGATGAAGAAATGATGGTCGCCGGGAAGCCTGCTCGTGGCTGCGACTTCGCTCAATACCTTGCGAATAACGCCGCGAAGGGCATCCTGTGCGAGAATGTCGTAACGGATATGATCCTGCCCCATGCGGTCCTGTCTTTCCTTATTCGAACGTCTTTTACCTAAGTATACGCAATGTCTTAGATCGCAGCAACGGAAAAGCCCTGCGAGCCGCGAGTCATTTGCATCATATAAACAATTCCGGCGGAATGGAGAAGGTGGAGGTTTCTGTTGCCAGGTACCTCCGAACCCCGCCTTACGGGGCTAACCGTAAGGACTTAGAGCGGAATTCCCGCACCGCCATTAGGCAGCGAGAGCGTATTCCTTAGCGTTGTTGTCATTTGCAACTACACTTGTGACCCGATAACGGCGGTATCATGCCGAGCAAAAGTTCGATCTTTACACCCTTGTCGATCCTATTTCGCCCCCATCAAAAGCCGGCCTCTCATTCAGAAGCCGCCGGTTTTTGGTGGAGGCGCCGGGTACCGCCCCCGGGTCCAATAGGCTTATTCCATCGACCGTTTATCGCCATAGCCGGATTTGCACCCGGCAAGGCTCATATAGGCGTTTCGCACGGCGGAGAAAAGGGGCTGCGTGACATTTCGATGAAAGGTTGTGCGCAATTCTTGACGGCGCTTCGCACTTGCCACATTCTGCTTGATAAGCGGCCCCTTAATTGCGCCGTGCAACACACGGAGGAGAGGACATGACGGACTATCTTGCAGATGTGAAACTCTACGACGCCGGCGCTGATGAGGCGACGGTCAACAAAATCGTCAAGCATTTGGGCATTGCTCTGCGCAATCGCGATTCGTCCCTCGTCTCGGCATCAGATCCGGAAGAGCTTGCACGGGTAAAGACGAACTGGATCGGCAAGAAGCTGGGCGTGACCGGCCCTGATGCCGACAAGGCCGTGGAAGAAACCATCACGGCGATGAAAGCCGACCGCACAAAATCACGCGTGACCTTTTATTATCTCGTCGCCAAACATCTCGGGAAACTCGAAACGCTCTGATTTCTGTGGGCGAGCCCATTCCTGACACTGGTTCCGCCGCCGCAAAAGCCTATAATATGGCTTTGGAAGAATCGGCGGCGGACTGAGATGAAGCAATATCTGGACCTTCTTGCGCATGTGATGAAAACGGGCTCCGACCGGGGCGACCGCACCGGCACCGGCACGCGTTCTGTTTTCGGTTACCAGATGCGTTTCGATCTGTCGGAAGGCTTTCCGGTTCTCACCACCAAGAAGCTGCACCTGCGCTCCATCATCCACGAACTGCTCTGGTTCCTGAAGGGCGATACCAATATCGCTTACCTGAAGGAACATGGCGTTTCCATCTGGGATGAGTGGGCGGATGAAAATGGCGATCTCGGCCCGGTCTATGGTGCGCAATGGCGCTCATGGCCAGCGCCCGATGGCCGCCATATCGACCAGATCGCGCTCTTGCTCGAAAGCCTCAAGACCAATCCTAATTCTCGCCGCCACATCGTGTCCGCCTGGAACCCTGCGCTTGTCGATGACATGGCGCTGCCGCCATGCCACTGCCTGTTTCAGTTCTACGTGTCGGATGGCAAACTGTCCTGCCAGCTTTACCAGCGCTCGGCGGATATCTTCCTCGGCGTGCCCTTCAACATCGCGTCCTACGCGCTGCTGACGCTGATGGTCGCGCAGGTGACAGGCTTAAAACCCGGCGATTTCGTGCACACGCTGGGTGACGCGCATATCTACTCGAACCACTTCGAGCAGGCGGAATTGCAGATGCAGCGCACGCCGAAAGCGCTGCCCACCATGCGCCTTAACCCAGATGTCAAAAGCCTGTTCGACTTCACCTTCGAAGACTTCACGCTGGAGAATTACGAAGCCGATGCCTCCATCAAGGCACCGATTGCCGTATGACGCAACCGCGCATCACCCTCATCGCTGCTGTAGCTGAAAACGGCGTTATCGGCCGCGATCTCGATATGCCCTGGAAGCTGTCCACCGACCTCAAGCGCTTCAAGGCGCTGACCATGGGCAAACCCATGATCATGGGCCGCAAGACGTTTCTTTCTGTCGGTGAACGCCCCCTGCCCGGTCGCCCGCACATCATCATCAGCCGCAACCCGGATTATCGACCGGATGGTGTCGATGTGGTTTCGTCGCTGGAGGATGCGCTGTCGCTTGCCAAGAACAAAGCGCAAGCACTTGGCGTGGATGAGGTTTTCGTGGCTGGCGGTGGCGAGATTTACCGTCAGGCCATGCCCTATGCCGATCAACTTTCCGTCACCCATGTCGAGGTTTCGCTGGAAGGCGATACGTTTTTCCCGCAGATCGATTTGGCCGTTTTTGAAAAAATCGATGAAACAGCCGCTCCTGCGGGGGATAAGGACAATTATCCGGTGAGATTTGCAACTTATCGTCGGCATCAGCCCGTTAAGTGAACTATTTACCGTGATTGGGTATTAAGTTACCGCCTCTGCGTTGAAACGCACTGCTCTCCTACTTATAACTGAGACTACATTCCCGCCTGACATGCGCATGCGTGTTCGAGAGGGAGCGGGAGAGTTTTTTAGCATAAGAGGTATGGATGCCCTGGAGCAATCAGAATGGCGGCGGCGGTGGCCCTTGGGGCGGCGGCGGCGGTAACGGCGGCGGCGGTGGAGGAAACAATCAGGGTGGCCCCTGGGGTCAGGGACCGAACCGTCCACGCGGTGGCGGTGGTGGAGGCGGCAATGGTGGCCCGCCCGATATCGAAGAAATCATTCGACGCAGTCAGGACCGTTTCAAGAACATCCTCCCTGGCGGTGTAAATGGTGGCGTTATCGCCATTCTCGTTCTGGTCATTCTTGCCTTTGTCGGCATTCAGTCCATCTACACCGTTCAGCCGGATGAGCGCGGCGTGGAACTTCGTTTCGGTAAGCCGAAGGACGAAGTCTCGATGCCGGGCCTGCATTTCCATTTCTGGCCGATTGAAACTGTCGAGATCGTCAAGGTCACCGAGCAGCAGCAGAATATCGGCGCACGCGCCACATCCACATCCGCTGCAACCGGCGTGATGCTGACGGGCGACCAGAATATCGTCAACGTGCAGTTCTCTGTTCTCTACACGGTGTCCGATCCGAAATCCTACCTCTTCAACGTAGATACGCCAGCCGAAACGCTGCAGCAGGTCTCCGAAAGCGCCATGCGCGAAGTGGTTGGCCGTCGTCCGGCACAGGACATTTTCCGTGATAATCGTCAGGCGATTGCCGCAGACGTTCGCTCGATCATTCAGGCGACGATGGACGGTTATGGCGCAGGTCTTTCCATCAATGCCGTCGCTATCGAAGACGCAGCACCGCCGCGTGAAGTGGCCGATGCGTTTGACGAAGTGCAGCGTGCCGAGCAGGACGAAGACCGCTTCGTTCAGGAAGCCAACCAGTATGCCAACCAGAAGCTGGGTGCAGCTCGCGGTCAGGCAGCGCAGATCGTTGAAGAAGCAAACGCCTATAAGGGCCGTGTCGTGAACGAAGCTCAGGGTGAAGCCCAGCGCTTTATCTCGATCTACGACCAGTATCGCACGGCACCGGAAGTCACCCGCGAGCGTATGTTCATCGAAACGATGGAACAGGTTCTCAAGGGCTCCAACAAGATCATCATCGATGAAAAGCAGGGAGTGGTACCGTATCTGCCTCTGAACGAAATCATGCGCGGCAACCCCGGCGCAACACAGCAGGGAGGCAACTGATATGGGCAATCGTCTAACCGCAATTCTCGTCGGTCTCGCCGTCATCCTGTTCTTCGTTTACTCGTCCTTCTTCGTGGTCAACGAGCGCCAGCAGGCCATCGTCGTCCGCTTCGGTCAAATTCAGGATGTGAAGACGGAGCCTGGCCTCTACTTCAAGCTACCATTCGCCTTCATGGATGCAGATCGCGTTCAGTACATCGAAAATCGCGCCCTGCGTTTCGATCATGACAACATCCGCGTTCAGGTTTCGGGCGGTAAATTCTACGAAGTCGATGCCTTCGTGGTCTACCGCATCACCGATGCCCGCCGCTTCCGCGAAACGGTGTCGGGCGATCAGCTCTCTGCCGAAATGCGCCTGCGTACACGTCTCGATGCCTCGTTGCGTCGCGTCTACGGTCTTCGCGGTTTTGAATCTGCGCTCTCGGATGCCCGCGCATCCATGATGCAGGAAGTGCGCGACGATCTGCGTCCCGACGCGGAATCGCTGGGTGTGAGCATCGTCGATGTCCGCATTCGCCGCACGGATCTGACGCAGGAAGTCTCGCAGCAGACCTTCGAGCGCATGAAGTCCGAGCGTCTGGCCGAAGCCGAACTGATCCGCGCCCGCGGTAACGAAGAAGGCCAGCGTCGCCGCGCTATTGCGGATCGTCAGGTGGTCGAATTCGAATCCGACGCCCGCCGTCAGTCCGAAGTGCTACGCGGTGAAGGCGATGCCGAGCGTAACCGCATCTTCGGTGAAGCCTTCCAGCGCGACCCAAGCTTCTTCGAGTTTTACCGCTCGATGGGCGCTTACGCGAGCGCACTGAACGGCACCGGCACGACGCTGGTTCTCTCACCAGACTCGACCTTCTTCCGTTATTTCAACAACATTGAAGGCACGACACCGCAGCCCGCCCCACAGGCAACTCCGCCTGCCGCACCTGCGAATTGATGAACACGAAAGGGCCGGTTTTTACCGGCCCTTTTCATTTTCGGCATCATATTCAAAAGCTATTTCACTTCTACCCATATTGAAAAAAGATATCACTTGGTGCTATACTTATGGCTGATTGTCATTCGTCACAACGCGCATTCAAAACAGCATGGTTCACGAAGGCTGCCCGCAAAACGCGGATCAAAGACAGTGAATTATGTCAGGCTATTGAAGAGGTTCTCAAAGGACAGTCGGATGACTTGGGCGGTGGCGTTTTCAAGAAGCGACTGAATAACAACCTTCACCGCAGCATCATTCTGGCCAAGGGAGGCCAATACTGGATTTTTCAGTATCTCTTTGCCAAGAATGACCGCGCAAACATTGACGACAAAGAACTGGAAGATTTTCGAACCCTTGCAAAAACCTATGCAACATTGACCGAAGCGCAACTGGACCGACTTCTGGATGATAAAGATTTGATGGAGATATGCCATGGCAGGCAGGAAGCGGTTTAAAAGCGATATATCCGAAGCCATACACTCGGCTGCATCTGCGCTTCACAAGGTCGGCGCGCTGGACAAGACCACCATGCGTGGTTTCGATTCCCGCCACCTGTCCGCCCCGGAGGAAATGGCACCTGCCGATATCAAGCAGCTGCGCGAAGCCAGCAAGGTCAGCCAGCCTGTTTTCGCCCGTTATCTCAACACCAGCGAAAGCACTGTTGAAAAATGGGAAACTGGAGCCAAACGGCCTAGCGGCATGGCACTGAAACTTCTGGCCATCGTTCAAAAACACGGCCTGCAAATCCTTCGCTGAGCGTTCCTTGCCTGCCATGAACAATTACGGCTGATCGCCGTCTTGCGTGTTTCGCTCTTTCCTGTACGGCTTCAATTCTCGTGGATGAGCGCTAGATTCGTGCCTATTCACGAAAAGGTATTTTTACACTTCATCATTCCGCCTTATGCTTGGCTATTAAGCTAGCTCCAGGTTTTGCAAGATGCGAGGACGCTGTATGCCCGTTACCACTCTTTCGCCATTCCGCAGCAGCATTGCCGCCGTGGCGGGATTTGCCATGATCGCAGGCGGAATGGCTGTTCCGGGAAGCGCGATGGCGCAGAGCAACGGGCCGGCATCGGTGGCCGATCTTGCCGCTCCGCTGTTGGATGCGGTGGTCAACATCTCCACATCGCAGAGCGTGAAAGGCGAAGGGAAGGGCCCTACCCCGCCACGCATTCCGGATGGTTCGCCCTTCCAGGAATTCTTCAAAGATTATTTCGACAACCAGAAGCCGGACAACGGCGGCAAAGTCAGCTCGCTCGGTTCCGGTTTCGTCATCGATCCCGCCGGTTACGTGGTCACAAACAACCACGTCATCGAAGGCGCTGACGATATCGAAGTCATCTTCCCCAATGGCAACAAGCTGAAGGCAAAGCTTGTCGGTACCGACACCAAGACCGACCTTTCGGTGTTGAAGGTGGAGCCGAAGACGCCGCTGAAAGCCGTGAAATTCGGCGATTCCCGCGCCATGCGCATCGGTGACTGGGTCATGGCCATCGGCAACCCATTCGGCCTCGGCGGCTCGCTGACGGTCGGCGTGGTTTCCGCGCGCGGTCGTAACATCAATGCCGGTCCCTACGACAATTTCATTCAGACGGATGCCGCCATCAACAAGGGTAACTCCGGTGGCCCGCTGTTCAACATGAAGGGCGAAGTCATCGGCATCAACACTGCCATCATCTCGCCAAGTGGCGGCTCCATCGGCATCGGCTTTTCCGTGCCGACCGAACTTGCGCAAAACATTGTCCAGCAGCTGATCGAATTCGGCGAAACCCGTCGTGGTTGGCTCGGCGTGCGCGTTCAGCCCGTTACCGACGATATCGCCGCAAGCCTTGGAATGGACACGGCACGCGGCGCGCTGATTTCAGGCGTCGTCAAGGGCGGCCCGGTCGAGAACGGCCCGATCCAGCCCGGCGATGTGGTGCTGACCTTTGACGGCAAGGATATTCACGAAATGCGCGATCTGCCACGCATCGTGGCGGAAAGCCCTGTCGGCAAGGACGTCGATGTGGTGGTTCTGCGCGATGGCAAAGAGCAGACCGTGAAGGTCAAGCTTGGCCAGTTGCAGGATAGCGCCGAGGACAAGCAACCGGGCGCCGGTAGCGACGACGCGATGCCGGAAGATGGCGAAGGCGGCGAGATGACGGAGCCCAACGACAAGGGCGGCGACCAGACACAGCAGCAGGCACCAGACCAGCGCGAAGCGCCGCAAACGGTTCTTGGCATGAACCTCGTCACGCTGACGGATGAGTTGCGCACCGAAAAGGGCATTGCGGAAAGCGTCGAAGGCGTCTTCGTCGCCAGCGTCGATGCCGGTTCTGCGGCAGAGCAGAAGGGCGTAAAGGCAGGCGATGTCATCGTGGAGGTCGGCCAGGACTTCATGGAAGTGCCCGGCGACGTCATGGTACGCGTCAATGGCCTCAAATCCGCCGGTCGCAAGAATGCGCATATGATGGTGGCGGATGCGCAGGGCAATCTGCGCTTCGTCGCAGTGCCGGTGGAATAGTAGACGATCTAGTGAGGTGCGGGCGGGTGAGCCTTGATAAACACCCTGCCCCACCTGTCGTTATTGAGTAGCGTTCGATTACGCTTGATGGCAAAGACCATCAGATTTCAGGGGTGCGGAACTTCCCCGGGACAAAGGGCGTTATTGGACGCCACCGGAATAAAACAGATTCAAAAAATCATAAGCTTACGCGCAAAACATGAATTCGGCTGGCAGCGCGTTGAATCAGTTTGGAAAGCCACAAATTTGATCCGCAAGCACTCCACCACCCTCCACGGCCACCGCACCAGCATCTCGCTCGAAGACGCTTTCTGGGATGAACTCCGCATCATCGCCGAAAAGCGAAAAATGAGCTTCGCCGCCCTGCTTGCCGAAATCGATGACGCCCGGCCCGAAGGCAGCAATCTGTCTTCATCTCTTCGCGTCTATGTGCTGAACTGGCTGAAGAGCCAATAGTTCAGGGTGTGTCTCAGACCAATGAATGTTTCCCGGATTTTCATCGCATGTGTTTTGGCGGTGTATTTCAGCGGTGCTGCGATTGCGCGTCAAACCGTTGATGTGGTGTCGCCATTCGGCCGGATGAAGGTCGAAATTTTCACCAGCGAGGCCAAAGGGCCAAGACCGGCTGTCATCATTCTAAGCGGCAGCAAAGGGTTCGGCTCGTCGCCCTACGACGTAATTGCCGAACATTTCACCCGCGCAGGTTTGGACGTCTACCTCCCGCATCTGCTGACGCCAGAGGATTTGGAGAAGATATCCGCCATAAAAAGTGCGGGTGAGCGAATTGCCTACTACGATCAACGTCGCAGAGACTGGACGAGAAATCTCTCCGATCTCATGTTTCATCTGAACCGACGACCAGAGCATGACGGTCGTGTCGGTATTTTGGGCATCTCACTCGGCGCAGAAAACGCGGCAATTGCGGTGTTGCAGGGACTGCCTGTGGATGCCGTCGTCCTTGTCGATGGCGTTCCGTCCTCAGATCAAACGCTCTCTTTTCAAGGAAAGCCGCCATTCCATTTGATCTGGGGCGGAGAAGATCGCGTTTACTCCGTCGCGTCAGGAACGCGGTTTGCAGAGGCGATAAAGAGTGCCGGGGGCAAAGCGTCCATGACTGTGATCAACAGCGTCCCACACGATTTCTTTCTGAAGCCGGACACGACGCAGGCGGAAGAAGCTTATCGGTCCGCAATCAATTTCCTGAAATCTGAGTTGCATGCCGACTGATTATCTTAGCCAGAATTCCTAAAAGAGCGTGACCACTACCCCTCAAGGCGTTGCGGTATTTGGCTGCGGCGCCTCGCGGAAGGCGTCGCCGGTTGGTGGAACGGTGAAGACTGGCGGAGGTTGCGGCTTTGGCTGCGCTTCCTGCTGACGCTTCAATCGCTCCTGAGAGGCTTTTTCGGCTTCAAGACGTTCCTGCGCCATAGCGCGCAGACGTTCTTCTTCCTGCTTGCGCGCTTCTTCTGCGGCCTTTTGGCGCTCGGCTGCGGCCTGTCGCTCTGTGGCTGCGAAACGATAAAGGGCGACTTCGCGGCGCAGGCGCTGCTTTTCCATGATGCTGGCTTGTAAGGCTTCCACGCGGCGGCGCTCCCGCTCGAAGGCGCGCAAGGAGAGATAGCCGGTGAGGCCTGACACATCAGTGGTCAAGGCGGGTTGCGCCAGTGGACCGGTGTAATTCAGGTGGATGGAGGGTTCGGCACCGGCAAGTTCCTCTGTCCCGGCATTGTAGAGCAGATCAATACCGCCGGTCAGCGTTTCACCAGCAAGGTCGAGTGTGAGATCACCATCGAATGCCAGTTGCGGCGTGGAAGCGGCAATATTCTGCATGCGCAGATTGCCATCGCTGAGCGTAAAGGGCATGGCGACTTCGCCAAGCGGGATTTCGCCCTTCCACAGCTGCGCATCCACCAGAGGACGCACCTTGGCAGCATCAATATTGCCCTGAAGATCGTTGGCTGCCTGTAGCCATGGCTGGAAAGCAGCCTGATTCAAACCGCGCAACACCAGACCGCCGGTGCGGATTTCGCCGGAGCCGCCTGCAGAAGACAGAAGTTCGGCCACGCTTTTACCGGTGGCTTCAGCTGTCAAATCCATAGCGAAACGACCACCTGCAACCGGTGTCTCGCCGCTTTTCCACATCACGCTTTCGGGGTTGGCACCGGAGACCGCGATCTTGGTGCGGAAAATGCCTGCGCCATCACCCGTAGCCATGGAAAGGCGACCGGAAACCTTGCCGCCCATCCAGTCACCCGTGATGTTTTCCAGCGCAAGCGTGCCATTGGCGTGGTTGAGCGCGAAGGAAAGGCCGGTAACGGTACCGAAGGCTCCCGTATCAAAATTGGCCGTCTTCACAGTCAGGGAAGCATCGAGCTTCGGGAAGGCTTGCATGGACACCGGCTTTGCGCTCAACGCACCGGATTCCGGGTCGATGACCGGTCCATACATCGTGTCACCCAGCCACGCCAGATCGACATTATTGACCGAGAGATCACCTGTGACCTTGTAAGGTACTGCCTTCTGGACCGAGAGATTACCGGAGAACGCGTTGCCGCCCGCCTGACCGGAAAGGTTGGAAAACGTTGCCTTGTCCTTGTCCACTGCCAACTTGCCGGTAGCCTTGGTGGACATGCCTCCGCCCAGCTGCGGCAGGCCAACGGCGTTCATGATGAGATATGGCTCGATATCGGCGCTTTCCAGCGCGATGTCGGCGTTGCCCTGCGCGAAATTCTCGGCCCGCAGCGCGAAACTACCATTGGCGGAGAAGTGCGTGCGTTCAGTC
Organism: Agrobacterium vacciniicorymbosi; assembly: GCF_040427045.1. Lineage (NCBI taxonomy): Bacteria > Pseudomonadati > Pseudomonadota > Alphaproteobacteria > Hyphomicrobiales > Rhizobiaceae > Agrobacterium > Agrobacterium vacciniicorymbosi. The sequence continues at coordinate 182,667 of NZ_JBETMF010000009.1, read as the reverse complement.
GAGAAACGGAAATCCGTCTGCACCGGCGAGCCCAGAGTGCCGTTGAGCTTCACCGACAGCAAGCCTTCGCCATCCGCATCAAAGGGCAGCGGATCGAGCCCCGCCTGCCCGAAGAGAATGGCCGTTGACTGGTTCTTGAGAACGGCTTCCAGCGTCAGCGCCGTGTCATCCGTGTCGGACAACACATCCGGCAGCTTGGCGACGGCGGAAACGCGGCTGCCATTGATGGTGCCTGAGACTGCGGCGTTGGCCCCGCCATTGTTCTTGTCGACCGACAGATCGACGGCAATATCGGAGTTCGCATACCAGGCCGCGCTGCGCACCAGCCGCTCAAGAAGCGGATGCTGCGGCAGTTTCTGGCGCAGCAGATCGAACACCGGCTGCATATCCACCGCGTGGAGATTGACGGTGCCCTTGCCAGCGAAATCCGTGACGGAACCCTTCAGCTGCCCCTTTGCGCGCACCTCTGCTCCTGCAATGTCCCCAGCCGTCATGGTGTCGAGCGACAGCACGCCATTTGCCATGGTGAAGGCGGTTTCCACGCGGTTGGCGGTTACGCCCGCCATGTTGAAGCGATCCGCCTTGAATTTTGCCGTGATGCGATGATCGAGAACGGAGCTGCCGACCTGATCGCCCAGCACCAGCCCGCCCAGCGCCCGCAGGGCATCCAGATCGATCTCGTCACCCGAGAGGTCGATGTCGATGCTTGCACCCTTGGCTTCCGCCTGGCGCGCGAGGCGACCATGCAGGGATGCCTGACCGATGGCAAGCTCGAGATTTTCGAAGCGCTGCGCCTGCGTCGTCAACGACACCGTGGACGAGAAACCGGCGGCATTCAGCTGGCGAATGGCGGGATCTACAGTGCCGGACAGCCAGTTGGCAAGGCCGGATGGCTGGTTGGAGGCAACCAGAAGGTCGCCGTTGAAAGCCGGACCGCCCGTCAGCGTCAGCGAACCCTTCGCCTCCAGCTGGGTGCGACCGGGCAGCACGGCAACGGCATTTTCCACCTGCCACCCTGCCCCATTGGGCCGAACATCGAGGCGAATATCGCGAATGGTCGTGTCGTCAGAGACCAGCGCCGGGAGCCGAATGCTGGCCTTGCCGGGAACCTGCGGCACCGGAATGCGGGCAATCAGGCTTGCAAAGGCTTCGATACGCTGGCGCACAGGAACTGTCGGCACGCGCGATGTCTTGCCGGTCTGCACGGGTGCCGGCGCAAAGCGGTTGAAATCGATCTGCTGGCCATCCGCCGTCAACAGGAATTCGGGCGATGTGCCGGTGTCGAGCGTCGCTTCGCCGGTGATGATATAGGGATTCTCTACCCCGCCCAGTTCCATACGGTAGCTGGGAACGCGCACGCGGCCATTGGTCAGCTCGAAGCTGCCACGGGTGCGCGGTGCGGAGAAACCGGACTGCGCGTTCTGCTGCTGCTGTTTCTGCTTGTCGTCCTGCCGGAAATTGAAGGTGAAGGAGCCGCTGTAAATAGGCCGTCCTTCGGTCGCGGCGATTGCGCCATCGAGATCGATTTCGACCGGATGTTCATCCGGCAACATGCGCAGCCTAAGTCCCATACGCCCGGCATTGGCATCCGGCTCGCCGCTGGAAAGCGAAAACGAACCAGCATGGCCATCCACCGCAGCGCGGCCTTCCGCCCGCCATGGACCAGCCAGAGACTTGGCCGACATATCGGCATTCAGCCCGGTTACGGTGCGGTTACGGCCGGACTGCTCATCGATGAATTCGATCTGGCCGCCTTCGATGCTGACATTTTCCAGAACGACGGTCTTTGCCGGAATGACGGCGCGGCTGCCGCGCGTCCAGTCCAGCGTGCCATCTTTCAACAGGCGAATGCGCGCCTTCGGCTCTTCGATACGCATGTCGAAAATGCGCGCTTCTCCGGAGAGGAAAGGCGCAAGCTCGGCATCCATGGAGAATCGGGCGACCTGAATTTGTGGCGAACCATCGGAATCCATGCCAGCGCGCACATCATGCAGCGTGACCGAAGGGAATGGCAAAAGCCGCGCTTCAACGCGACCATGCACCACCACCTTCTTGCCCAGAATGCGGCTTGCCTGATCTTCGAAGTTACGACGGAAATCCGTCCAGTCGATGAAATAGGGGATGAGCAGCGCCGCAAACAGCGCCACGACCAAAAGTCCGCCCAGAAAAACCAATATGCGTCCGAGCACGACCCGACGTCTCCCTTAACCGACGATGAAAATTATCTTTTTTTCCTGCCAGAGCAAGCATCATTTCGGCTTTTACAATCGCTGCTCATGCAGGATCGATGCGAAACAGCTTGCCTGGATTGAAGATGTTATCGGGATCAAGTGACCGCTTGATGGCAATCATCACATCCAGAGCATTTCCAACCTCTTCCGCGAGAAAGCTCATCTTGCCCTGCCCTATCCCATGTTCGCCCGTGCATGTGCCATCCATGGCGATTGCCCGCCGGTTGAGACGCGCGACGAAAGCCTCGGTATTGGCCACGCTCGTCGCATCCTTACCATCGAACAAGACGAGGACGTGGAAGTTCCCGTCACCGGCATGGCCAACGATGGGTGCCAGCATCTTGTTATCGAGAATATCCTGCTGTGTCTCCGTCACGCATTCCGCAAAGCGCGAAATCGGCACGCAGACATCGGTGGAGAGAACATCAAGGTCGGGCGCCAGCGCCTTGGATGCCCAATAGGCATCGTGCCGCGCTTTCCACAGCTTTGCTCGCTCCTGCGCATCGCTCGTCCAGCGAAATTCGCTGCCGCCGCATTCCGCAACGATTTCGGAAAACTGCTGTGATTGCAGCGCTGTGGTTTCTTCCGTGCCGTGGAATTCCAGAAACAGCGTCGGCTTTTCTTCGTAGGAAAGACCGGAGTAGGCATTGCACGCCCGCATCTGAACTTCGTCCAAAAGCTCTATGCGCGCAACGGGAACGCCCATCTGCACGGTCATGATAACGGCATCGCACGCCTGTTTGACGGTATCGAAGGTGCAGATACCACCCGCGATCTTCTCGGGAATACCCTGCAAACGCAGCGTGATGGAGGTGATAACACCGAGCGTGCCTTCCGCCCCAACATAAAGCCGCGTCAGGTCATAACCAGCGGAGGATTTGCGGGCGCGGCGGCCGGTGCTGATCTCTTCGCCAGCAGCAGTGACCACGGTCAGCGCCAGAACATTGTCCTTCATCGTGCCATAGCGCACGGCATTGGTGCCTGACGCGCGGGTGGACGCCATGCCGCCGATGGAGGCGTTGGCACCGGGATCGATGGGGAAAAACAGACCGGTGTCGCGCAGGTAAGTGTTGAGCTGCTCGCGCGTGACGCCGGGCTCGACGGTCACGTCCAGATCTTCCGCGTTGACGGCGATGATGCGGTTCATGCGGGTGAAATCGATGGAGATGCCGCCCGTCGGCGCGTTGACTTGGCCCTCCAGCGAGGAGCCGACGCCGAAGGGAATGACGGGAACCTTGTGCTGCGCGCAGGCCGTGACCACGGCTTTGACGTCATCCGAATTCTCAGCAAACACGACGCCATCGGGCAATTGCGTGGTGAGATAGGTCGTTGTGTGCGCGTGCTGCTCGCGGAAGGACTGGCCGGTCTGGAGCTTGTCGCCCAGCTGCTGTTTCAGAACGTCCAGAACGGCAGCGATGCCCGCTTCGTTTCTCGTTCCAGCCACCACATCCTTCAACGCCATGATTTTCTCCACTGCAATGCAAAACCGGACTCACCCTGGAAGGTAAGCCCGGTTGGTATGTGACACGACATTGTGTTTGTCCAGCACTGCCATTTCCAGAATGGCGCGCGGCTTAGCAAGTCATTCCGCCGCAAGCAGCGGTTTGTCTTCCTCGATAGCGCGGCGGCGAATCGCCGTTTCCAGTTCTCGGTGCAGACGGACTTCCGCATCCGCCTGCGGCTTGGCAAAGCGCGCGATCAGCAGATAGGAGACGGGGGTAATGTAAAGAGTAATCAGTGTCGCAAAGCCAAGCCCGCCGACGATAACCCAGCCGAGCGCAATACGTGCTTCCGCACCCGCACCCTGCGCCAGCACCAGCGGCACACCGCCCAGAATGGTGGCGATCATGGTCATCATGACAGGACGCAGGCGAATGCTGCATGCCTTTTCGATGGCCTCCCGTACCGTGGCACCCTGATCACGCAGATGGTTGGCGAATTCCACGATAAGAATACCGTTCTTCGCCATGACACCCACCAGAAGCACAAGGCCGATCTGGCTATAGACATTGAGGCTGGAACCGGTGACGAGCAAAGCGATGACCGCACAGGCGAGACCCAGCGGCACCGTCGACATGATGATGACGGAACTCAGCACACTTTCGAACTGCGCTGCCAGCACGAGGAAGATGATGGCAATGGCAAAGCCAAAGGTCAGCAGCATGCCGCTGGAGTTCTCCTGCAACGTCGCTGCTTCACCGAGCGGCAGAAGACGCGCGCCCGACGGCATGATGGAACCCGCCAGCTCATTGACCTTGGCCACAGCATCGCCCAGCGACACGCCTTCCTTGAGGTTGGCGGTAAAGCCGACCGAGGGCAGCTGCTGCTCGCGATTGAGCTGCGGCGAAACGGCGGTTTCCTTCAGGGATGCGATGACCGACATCGGCACCATCCGCCCGTCCTTGGCCTTCAGGAAGATGTTTTCAAGATCGGTCGGGTCGTTGATGGGACGCGTGGACGAGAGAAGCCGCACGGGAATGGCATCGCCATCCACGAAGACATCCACGATGGAGCGGCCTTCAAGCAGCGACTGCATGGCATTGGAGAGGCCGGTGATGTCGATACCAAGATCGGATGCCCGTTCGCGGTCGATCGATACTGACAACTGCGCCTGGTTCGGCTCATTGTCGAAACGCGGCGTATCGAACAGGCCACTCTGTTCCATGGCAAGCAGAAGCTTCTGCGTGGATTCCGTCAGCGCCTGATAATTGGTGCCGATCATCGCCATGCTGAGACCGTTGCCGGCACCGCGGATACGAAGGCTGTTGGGCTGGGATGCCGTTGCGCGCAGGCCCGGCACCGTCTGCGCGGCAGCATTGATATCCTGCGCGATCTGGTTCTGGGTACGCTCACGGTCGGCCCAAGGGGCCAGCGTGATAACCACGAAGCCGGTGTTGGATGAACCGTTCATTCCTGTGATGGAATAGATATTCTGGATCTCGCCGCTGTCGCGTAGCGGCTGCAGATTTTCTTCGATGCGCTGCAACTGGTCACGCGTATATTCAAGGCTTACGCCCTGCGGCGCAGTCACCCGCATCATGACAGAGGAGCGGTCCTCGCGCGGTGTCAGCTCATTCTGCACCATGCCGAAGGCAATCCACGACACGCCAGCAAAGGCGGCAGCGACGATGACGACGAGCAGCGGGTTGTTGAGGCAGGCAGACAGCGTGCTTTTATAGGTGGAAGCAAACAGGTTGCCGAACCAAGCCAGCGGGCCGGTCTGCTCGTGAACGCCGTTTTTCAGCATGCGCGATGCCAGCATGGGGCAGAGCGTCAGCGCCACCACCGAGGACAAGCCAACCGCAAAAGCCAGCACGAAACCGAATTCGCGGAACAGGCCACCCAACTGTCCGGGCAGGAAGGACAGCGGAATGAAGACGGCAGCAAGCGTTGCCGTCGTGGCAATGACCGCGAAGAAAACTTCCTGCGTGCCGAGAACGGCTGCGGCGCGCGGGCCCATGCCTTCGGCGCGGCGGCGCACGATATTTTCCAGCACGACGATGGCGTCATCCACCACAAGACCCGTGGCTAGGACGATGGCGAGCAGTGTGAGAATATTGATCGAGAAACCGACCATGTAGATCGCGACAATCGTCCCGATCAGCGCAACGGGCATAGTAATTGCCGGAATGAGCGTGGCCCGCCAGTCGCGGAAGAAGAGATAGAGCACCACGACGACGATGAGCGCAGACAACCCAAGCGCAAGCTGTACTTCGTGCAACGCGCCTTCGATGAACACGGCGTCATCACTGGTGATAACGATGCGAGTGTTTTCAGGCAGGTTCGGCACCATGGCCGCAACGGTTGCCTTCACGCCCGTCGAAATATTGAGCGTATTGGATTGCGCCTGACGGATGACGCCGAGGCCCACGCCCTGCACGCCGTTGGAGCGAAGCGATGTGGTTTCATCATCCGCACCTAGCATGACGCTGGCGACATCGCGAAGACGGACGCGGTCCTTGACGATGAGATTTTCGAACTCGGCCGGCGTCGTCAGGCTGGCAGTGGCGCGCACGACGATATCCTGTGTCGAGCTTTTAAGAGAGCCCGCCGGAACGTCTAGCGCTGCGGTACCCAGCGCATTCGATACATCCGTGACTGTCAGTCCACGGCTGGCCAGCGCGCCCTGATCGAGATCGATACGGAAGACCTTTTCCTGATCGCCATAAAGCTCAACGTCAGCAACGCCATCAACGGCAGCCAGACGGTCGATGATTTCGTCATCGACCAGCTTGGTCAAATCTTCCATGCTGAGGCTTGTGGAGGTGACCGCCAGACGCATGATTGGCTGGCTGTCGGAATCCGCCTTGATGATCTGCGGCTCATCGGCATCGTCAGGCAACTGGTTGGTGATGCGGCCAATGGCATCGCGCACATCGTTGGAGGCGACGGCAATATCGACCTTGTCGTTGAACTCCATCGTCACACGGCTGGTACCGAATTGCGATGCGGAGGAGATGGACTTCACGCCACTGACACGCGCAACAGCACCTTCAATGGTCTGCGTCACTTCCTGGTCGATGGTCTGCGGCGAAGCACCGTCATAGGTCGTGCGCACCGTGATGACGGGGCGGTCCACATCCGGCAATTCGCGCACATCGACGCCGACAAGCGCGGCCAGACCGGCCACCACCAGAAGCGTGTTGATGACGGCGGCGAGAATGGGACGACGGACGAAAAGGGCCGTGAAGGCGAGCTTTGAATCGGTTCCGCTCGGCGGCGTCTGCGCTGTCATCGGCTGGCGACCTCCGGTGCTTTCTTCTGACCCGCGACGCGAACCGCGCCACCCTCACGCACACGCTGCAAACCTTCGATGACAATGGTGTCATCCTGCGCAAGCTCAGCTTTCACCAGCACGGAGTCCGGGTTGCGCTGCACGACCTGAACGCGCACCTTGTGCGTCTTGTCATCCTTCACGCGCCAGACGTAGGAGCCTTCGGCATCCCACTGCACGGCCAGCGGATCGACAGACGGGAAATTTTCGCCGGTAAAGCCCATCGTCACAGCGAAGGACATACCCGCACGCAGCTCATCGTCAGCGTTGTCGAATACGGCGCGGACACGAACGGTACGGCTGGCCTCGTCCACGCGGTTATCGACGGCCTCGACCTTACCCTTGAAGGTTTCGCCGGGACGCGAAATCGATGTTGCTTCCACCGGCATGCCGAGCTTGATGGCCGTGGTGAAACGTTCCGGCGCCCAGAAGTTGACGAGGATTTTCGAACGGTCATCGATGCTGACGATGCTGGTCTGCGTCGTTGCGTTGTCACCGATATTGATAGCGACGATACCGGCGATGCCATCAATCGGCGCCACGATGTTGCGGCGTTTGAAATTCAGTTCCGCAGTGCTGAGCGCCAGCTTTGCGGCCTCTTCGGCAATTTGCGCATCCAGAACATCCAGCCGCGCCACGGAGCGCAGGTTGCGATAGGAGGTCGATTTCTCGAAGGCGCTCTTCAAGGAGACCTGCGCCTTTTCGCGCTCGATGACCTGCTCGTCATCATCCAGCCGCGCCAGCACATCGCCCTTTTTCACACTCTGGCCGGAGGAAACGAGGATTTCGGAAATCAGGCCTGATGCCTGCGGCGTGACCACCACGGACTGGATGGCTTCGCCATTGCCGATGGCGTTCATGCGGTCGTTGACGGTACCAGTTTTGACGGGAGCGAGTGCAACCAGCGTTGCGCTGTTGCCTCTGCCACCGCCCTGCCCGCGCCCGGCTCCGCCCGCAGGGGCAGCACCGGCGGATTGTGCCGCAGGTTGTTCAGCACTGACCAGCCCCGTCTTGGCAAGCAAGCTTCGCCCATCCGGCGAATAAAACGCCCATAGACAGGCCCCAGCACCTACCACAGCAAGACTGACACCAACCTGCTTCCAAACCCGCATACACTTCTCCGAATTGATACCCGTAACCGCTGCATTTCATGACTTGCGGCCGCTTCTAGATTGCGCGGCAGTATGTTTGCTGGCCCAAAACAACGCAACGCACAAATCCGTTTCTTACATAATTGTAATTTGCGACGTTTTTCTAAAAGTGCAGCCGATACATCGCTATAATAATATAGCCTGTAGTTGGTTGCCAGCGCGACACAAAGTTTCGGTGGCCCGTTCAAACCTTGGAGGAGGAGCCACGATGAGCACCGTTTCGAAAGCACAGAACCCGGAAACCGATCCGCGCGTCAAAGCTGTGTTTGATGATATCCGCACCACGCGAAAATCCGACTTCATCAACAATATGTGGCTTTATCTCGCCTTCGATCCCGACCTTCTGGAGAAGACCTGGGCGGAGGTCAAAGCCGTGATGGCCACGCCTTCGGCGCTCGACCCGGTGGTGAAGGAAATGCTGTATATCGCCGTCTCCGTTACCAATGGCTGCTCCTATTGCGCCCATTCCCATACGGCTGCGGCAAAGGCAAAGGGCATGACGAAGGAAGAACATGCGGACCTCATGCGCGTCATCGCGCTTGCGGGCAAGACCAACCAACTCGCCACCGCGCTACAACTTCCCGTCGATACCGCTTTTGATGCGGACACCAAGCCGTCCTAAAAAACGCCTTGGAATAGGCATTTTGACGGTTGATAGTGGAATAAAAGCAGAACACGGTTCTGGCCTTTCCGCCCCGAATCACTACATTGGGCCGCATGAGCAACAGTTTCGACGATATGCCGTTCTTCGATGAAGAACCCTCCGAGCCACGCCGTCAGCCCGCAGCCCCTGCCGCTGCTGGTGGTTTGGGCATTGCTGCGCAGGCGATGGCAGCGCGCGACAAGTCCCGTTCCGCACCGGATTATCTGGCGGGTCTGAACCCGGAACAGCGCGAAGCCGTCGAAACTCTGGAAGGCCCGGTTCTGGTTCTGGCAGGTGCGGGCACCGGCAAGACGCGAGTACTGACCACCCGTATCGCCCACATTCTCGCGACAGGCCGCGTCTATCCCAGCCAGATTCTGGCCGTAACCTTTACCAACAAGGCCGCGCGCGAAATGAAGGAACGTATCGGCGTTCTCGTTGGCGGTGCTGTCGAAGGCATGCCATGGCTCGGCACCTTCCACTCCATCGGTGTGAAACTGCTGCGTCGCCATGCGGAAATGATGGGCCTGAAATCCGATTTCACCATCCTCGATACGGATGATGTGGTGCGGCTTATCAAGCAGCTCATTCAGGCCGAAGGTCTTGATGACAAGCGCTGGCCCGCCAAACAATTCGCAGGCATGATCGATGGTTGGAAGAACAAGGGCCTGACGCCGTCGGAAATCCCGGAAGGTGACAGCCGTGCCTTTGCAAACGGCAAGGGGCGTGAGCTTTACGCCGCCTATCAGGCGCGGCTGAAAACGCTGAATGCCTGCGATTTTGGCGATCTCCTGCTGCACCCCATCACCATCTTCCGCAAGCACCCCGATATTCTCAAAGAGTATCACCAGAAGTTCCGCTACATTCTGGTGGACGAGTATCAGGACACCAACACCTGCCAATATATGTGGCTTCGGCTTCTTGCCCAGCGTCCGAAGGGCGAGCCGCAGAATGTCTGCTGCGTGGGTGATGACGATCAGTCGATCTATGGCTGGCGCGGTGCGGAGGTCGATAATATCCTGCGCTTCGACAAGGATTTTCCCGGCGCAAAGGTCATTAAGCTGGAGCGCAACTACCGCTCCACCGAACATATTCTCGGTGCCGCTGGCCATCTAATTGCCCATAATGAGGGCCGTCTTGGCAAGACGCTGTTCACCGACCGTGTCGATCCCAATGACGAAAAGGTCGTGGTGCATGCCGCCTGGGACTCGGAAGAGGAAGCCCGCGCTGTCGGCGAGGAAATCGAGCAGTTGCAGCGCATCAAGCATCCGCTGAATAATATGGCGATCCTCGTGCGCGCCTCGTTCCAGATGCGTGAATTCGAAGACCGCTTCGTCACGCTCGGCCTGAATTACCGTGTCATTGGCGGCCCGCGCTTCTATGAGCGGCTGGAAATTCGCGATGCACTCGCCTACTTCCGCCTTGTTTGCCAACCCGCCGACGATCTCGCATTCGAGCGCATCATCAACACACCAAAGCGTGGCCTTGGCGACACGACTGTTCGCAACCTGCATGACTATGCCCGCGCCCGCGACATTCCCATGCTGGCCGCTGCCGCCGACATCATCGAAACCGATGAGTTGAAGCCGAAGGCACGCAAGGCGCTGTTCGATGTGATACAGGATTTCCGCCGCTGGCAGAACCTGCTGGAAAACACGGATCATACGGTGCTGGCCGAACAGATCCTTGATGAGAGCGGCTATACGGCCATGTGGCAGGCGGATAAAACCGCCGAAGGACCCGGCAGGCTTGAAAACCTGAAAGAACTGATCCGCTCCATGGAAGCCTATGAAAGCATGCGCGGCTTTCTGGAACACGTCGCGCTGGTCATGGATGCCGAGCAGAATGCAGAGCTTGATGCCGTCTCCATCATGACGCTTCACTCGGCAAAGGGTCTGGAATTCGAAACCGTTTTCCTGCCCGGTTGGGAAGAAGGCCTATTCCCACATCAACGCTCGCTGGATGAAGGCGGTCGCTCTGGCCTCGAGGAAGAACGTCGCCTCGCCTATGTCGGCATCACCCGTGCAAAACGCCGCTGCCACATCTGGTTCGTCTCCAACCGCCGCATCCACGGCCTGTGGCAATCCACCCTGCCCTCCCGCTTTCTGGACGAACTTCCGCCTTCGCATGTCGAGGTGTCGGCATCAGAAAGCAATTACGGTGGATATGGCGGGCGTGGCGGCTACGGCCAGTCGCGCTTCGACAAGGCCGATCCCTTCACCAACAATTATTCCACGCCGGGCTGGAAACGCGCCCAGGCCAACAAGTCCGACGCGACCCGCGACAATTGGGGCACCCGCTCCGGCCACGCGGTGGAACGTATAGGCTACGGCGAAAGCGGCCCGAAAACCCGAACCATTGACGGTGAATTGGTCGCAAAATCCGTGGCAGACACGCCGTCGAAATATACAATCGGCGACCGCGTCTTCCACATCAAATTCGGCAACGGCAATGTCGCCAGCATCGAAGGCAACAAACTGACAATCGACTTCGACCGCGCCGGGCAGAAAAAGGTGCTGGATGGTTTTGTCGAGCGGGTGTGATCTGAGCTACTCAGGGGAGCCCAAGCTTGTTCAGGAAACGATCCACATTTCCGGTGTAGTCATTGTCCAGGCCTAGTTCTGCATTGATGGGCGCATGCCGCAAAGCGACAGGCAACACCTCCACCGCGTTACCGGCCTTTGTCGCGAATGCGTCTGCCTGATTGCAGGAAACGCGACGAAGGGAGGAGCATACGAGCAGCATCGGCGGCACGGTTCCGTTTAAACGAAAAAACGGCGATGCCTGTCTCCAAAACTCAGGATCGGTCCCGAAAGCCTTCTCGTATAGCGCCGGTCGGCGGTTTTTCATGACGCGCGAGACGTTGTAAGCGCCGCTATCTAGGGCAATCGTTGCAAGCCACGGCTTTGCGCCTTGCCGAGTGACGATGGAGGGGTCTGCCGACATCAAGGCGGCAAGATGCGCACCGGACGAATGACCCATCAGAACGATCTTCTGGCTATCGCCTCCCCATGTGCCTGCCATTTTCTGCACATAGGCCAATGCCTTACTGACATCGTCAGCCTGCTCAAGCGGGTTTGCCTCCGGAACAAGACGATAATCAAGCGATACGAAGATGTATCCCTTTGGAACCCAATGTCGAACCTTGTTATCGACGACGTTTTTGGCAGATTTGGAGCCGGACGCCCATGCGCCGCCATGGATCATAACAATGAGGGGCGCGTTATTGGGCTTTTCCGGAAGATAGACATCCAACCGCTGCTTCGCATCACTGCCGTAGGAAATGTCTTTCTCTACCGTCATTCCCGAAGCGTCTGCGGAACTGGAATTGGTGAGTGCTACGCCGGTGCAGACAACAAAAACCACGGAGATCGTTTGAAGCATCTGACGCCACATTTCTCTCTCCTATGGCTTGGTACCGCGCCTCTGTCACATCGAGTTTCTAAGCCGGTTCAGTATGGCTGCAAATTGCTTTCAGATGCGGATCAAACTTCGCCCGGCGTAAATCCGATCAGGTAAATTGCGGCAATAACGATGGCCAGAATGAAAATTGAGATGACGAAAAGTGTCATGCGGTTCAGGGGTTTGCGGGTCGTTTTCTTCATGGCCTGATAACCGCCGAGGCGGTTTTTGGTTCCGATAAAAAGCTCAATGGATGGTGCCGGGATACCGTTTTTGGCGAATTCCGATTTCGCTTCAAAGACATATCGGCTAAAGCTGAATCACCTTCTCAAGCTCTGGCCTCTCATGAAAAACGATATACACACGCGCCTCAACCCGCTTCACCTCGCCGCGGCCTTTGCTAGCGGTTGTCTTTTGACGCTGATGGTGCATTTCAATGGCATGCTGGCCCATTTTGGCAGCGCTCTATTTTCGTCCTGGACGGCGCACGGTACCGGAACGGTTGCGGCGCTGATCTACCTTGCCATTCTCTATCGAAAGCCGAAGGGCGAGACGGTTGCGAAGCCAAAGGCACCGCTCTGGGCTTACTTCGGCGGCGTCGTGGGTGCGGCCATCGTCATGCTGACCTCCAGCGCGGTCAACTCGCCGCTGGCGCTTTCCGGCACCATTGCGCTCGGGCTTGGCGGGCAGGTCATTTTCAGCCTCGCTGCCGATGTGTGGGGCTTGTTCGGATTGCCGAAACGGCGTCCGGATGCGCGCGACCTGACAGCCATCGCGCTCATTCTCGGCGGCAGTGCACTCATTATTCTTGTGGGGAGAGCAGCATGACGCTCTGGATCGCCATGGCTTTCATGGGCGGCGTTTTCGTTTCGCTCAGCCGCCAGATCAACGGTCGCCTCAGCCTGTCAAACTCGCCGCTGATCGCATCCTTCTGGAACCACATCGTCGGCTTCATCGTGCTAACGATTCTCGGCCTCCTCCTCGGCGGGCTTCTGCCGCCGGGTGCTGCGGATGCGCCGTGGTACGCCTTCATCGGCGGCCCCATCGGGGTAATCTTCATCGCTTCGGGAAGCTGGCTCATTCCGCGCATCGGCGCGGTCAATACGGCCCTTCTCGTCATCAGCGGTCAGATGGTGTCGGGTGTGATCCTTGATCTTTTCAGCGACCAGCCACCGAAATTATGGGCAAGCGCCCTCGGTGTTCTGCTCATTCTCGGTGGAATGGTGCTGACGCAGCGCCGGAAATAGGCCGCGTCAGGAGTCCGTGCCCGAAAGCATGCCGAACAGCGTCTTGCCGCCGCTCTTGGAACCGCTCGCCGTCATGGCCGGACGACCGGAGAGCTTGGGAACCACGACGATGCGCTTGACTTCGCCGCGTTTGAAGGCCGCCAGGAATTTCGAATAATCCTTGAACACGACGCAGCCGTTGGATTCACCTCGACGGGCCAGCATATAGGTGTGAGCCAGAAGGCCATCACGACCATGCGGCTTGATGCCGCTTTCTGGCGTCAGGCGAATGGCTTCGACGCCATGGAACAGCGACTCGCGCATGGTCAGCTTGTAAGCAGACGGAGGCGTTGCGCCGCGCATTTTGACATGCACGAAATCCGGGTTGTCGCGCATCTTGCCGATGCCGGAATGGGCCTCGAGCTTTTCGCCGCTCGGCATGTGAACGACGCCTGCCGAAATATCGTAGATCGCCGTGCCATTGCCGCGATCAGGCCATGGAACCGCATCCATCTTGGTTTCGCGCATCGGATTGTCCGGGCGCGCGAAAGCTACCATGGTGTTCGTCGCTGGCGCCTGCGGTGCCGCCGGGCGGGTGGGCGCAGGTGTTGCGACGGCCAGCTGCTTTTCTGCAGCGGCAGGATTAGCCGGACGCGGTGTCGGCTCAACATCCGCCTTGGCAATCTGCGGACGGAAGCTCGGCAGCGGAACAGTTTCCGGCAGCAGGTCTATCTCATCATCCGTGGTGGTCTGCGGCTTGCCAAGCGCCACTTCGAAGGCCGGATGTTCCTTGGCCTGCGTTTCCAGCATTGCCAGTTCCGGATTATCGGTCGTGCGGCCAAGCGCCGAATCCACGATAGCGGATGGGCGAAGTGCTGCAAGCGCCTGAACCGTGGCCTGCCCCTGCGCATTGATTGCGGCAGCGCCACCGAAGCGGTCTGCAAATGCCTTTGCGCCAATATGATGTTCGGCAGCAAGGCGCGTGCCCTTCTGGTTGCCCAGATGGCCGCTTTCAGACAGGCGGGAAAATTTGCGGATATGGACATTGCGTTCAGCCGCATCGATTGATGCCCGCTCCAGCCTGTCCATATTTGAAACGAGCATGGTATCGAAACGCTGTGCGCCATGCGACGCCTGCGCCATGCCATGCAGCGAGGCGAAAGCCGTTATGGCACAGACGCTTGCCAGAACCCCGCCGCCAACAAGGGCGGAAAAGCCGCTGAGGCCGGAGCCCTTGCGTTTTTTGGTGAAGGACGCGCCGATGCGCGCATCTCTACAGGCCACGACTGATGACGCCATGATACTCGTTACTCGAACCGTTTACGCAAAACCGGACGACACCGGTCACCGTGTTAATGCCGCGCGTGCTGTGCGAAGATTGCACAGGCCCCGAGGCTGACTGGTTCAAAGCATGCCGAATTATGGTAACCAAAGTCTTTACAAGTCCCCTGAAAACGAGAGTTCTTTGAAGCTTGCATGCGTTTCTCTAAGGGCAGCTACCAATCAGCCACGCAATAAGATACGTGGCCATTTCGGTAAAAATGGCTGCCAGAGATATTCGATATGGACTCTAACTGATTCTCCCCATCGACACCGCTCCCCTATATGCCGACTTGGCCGAAAATTGGCTACAAATGCGGCAGCGTTGGGGCAGAGCCTGTATTCCAGCCACCAAATCACAGCTTTTCGGCTTGATCCACAGGCTACGGCTTGGCATCTTGACGCACCCCTTGGAGGAGAAAAACATGAAGGCGCTGCTTTTGATCGACATCCAGAATGGTTTTTGCCCCGGCGGAAACCTGGCCGTGGCGGATGGTGACAAGATCGTTCCGATTGCCAATGCGCTGATCGACAATGGCGGCTACGACCTCATCGTCGCCTCTCAGGACTGGCACCCGGCCAATCACGGCAGCTTCGCATCCCAGCACGCAGGCAAACAGCCTTTCGACATGGGTGAGCTTTCCGGCAAGCCGCAGGTCATGTGGCCGGACCATTGCGTGCAGGAAACGCCGGACGCCGATTTCCACCCTGATCTCAAGACGGAAGCCTTCGATTACATTCAGCAGAAGGGTGAAAACCCGGCGGTGGACAGCTACTCCGCCTTTCGCGACAACGACCAGTTCGCCACGACAGGCCTTGCGGAGTACCTGCAGCGGCAGGGCGTGACTGTTCTGGACGTCTGCGGACTGGCGACTGATTACTGCGTCAGCTTCTCCGTGCTGGACGCCCTGGAGATGTTGCCGGGCGTCAAAGTCCGCTTCATCGAAGACGCCAGCCGCGGCATCGATCCAGAAGGCATCAGAAATGCCATCGCCGCGATGCGGGCAAAGGGCGTTACAGTGGTCAACAGCAGCGACATCCTGATGGATTAAGCCCTCTTCACCGCCGCGGTACGGACCTTTCCAGCAGATCGATGTCGGCGGCGGCGTATTCCAGACGTTGCAGCACCGCCTCATGCGCGTCGCGCAGGCCTTTGTTGTAAAACACCGGGCCAATTACCTCCGCCAGATGGTCCACTAGTATCTCGACCTGAAGTGCGCCGATTTCGACATCGAGTTCATCGGCGAGATAGCTGCGCAGTGCCAGAACCATATCGGCCTTCTGCTGCTTTTCCAGCTTCAAATCTTTCATCACAGTCTCCTTGGATTGCGGCAAACGTAATCGATGGTTCAATGAAATCAATCAAGCTATTCCAGCAATTTGTTTGTCATCTGGTCCGCAGGGCGTTAGGAGCAGAAGAAATTTCGGAGCCCCCAACATATGTCAGCTTCCCCCTTCCGGTCCGGCCTGAGACGTGGCTTGCCCGTTACCCTGTCCGTCATGCCCTTCGGCGCCCTCTTCGGTGCCGTTGCGATTGACAACGGCTTGACGGCCGCCGAAGCTATTTTGATGAGCGGCAGCATTTATGCCGGTGCCAGCCAGCTGGTCGGTATCGAGCTGTTCAATCAGAATCTCCCGGCATGGCTCGTCGTGCTGTCCATTTTCGCGGTCAATTTCCGCCATGTGCTCTATTCCGCAGCCATGGTGCGCGTGGTGCCGGAATGGTCGATTGCCCGTAAGGCTCTGGGCTTCTTCTTTCTGGTTGATCCGCAATTTGCCGAATCTGTGCGCCAGAAGGAAATTCACGGCAGGGTCGGCTTTGCTTGGTACATGGGCTACGCGCTGATCGTCTATGTTGGCTGGATGCTGTCCACCGTCGCCGGTGCACTGCTCGGTAATCTCATCGGCGACCCGAAGGAAGCTGGCTTTGATGTGCTGCTGCCGGTCTATTTTATGGGCATGGTATTGGGCTTCCGCACCCGCAGCAACTTCTATCCCGTCATGCTGGCCAGTGCCGTGGGTGCCATTGCTGCCTATCACTTCGTCGGCTCACCGTGGCATGTCAGCATCGGTGCCATCGCCGGCATTCTGCTCGCGGTCATTCTGCCGCCTGCACCGGTTGATCCGCAAACCGACGCCAAGAACGGGGAGATCGCATGATGAGCGACCTGTTCGATCCCCACACTTTGCTGATCATCTTTGCCGGTGCCTTGGCGACCTACCTCACCCGCGTCGGCGGCTATGTGCTGATGGTGCGCATGAAGACCATTCCGCCGCGCGTCGAGGCCGGGCTGAATGCGGTTCCCGTCGCGGTTCTGACCACTCTCGTCGCACCCGCCTTTTTCGAAGGCGGATACGAGGTGAAGCTGGGCATGATCTTCGCGCTCGTCGTCGGCCTGCGCTTTCCCGGCCTGATCATGCTGATATCAGGCTGGGCGCTGGTCGTGGCGATGCGCTACTTCTCTATCGCGTAAGTGTTTCCGTGGCGGCAGTCAGCCACTGCTGCACGGAAGCGTCCGAGATTAGCGGCATCAGCTTTTCCCGAACCGTGGCGTGGTAGGTATTCAACCACGCCAGCTCTTCCTCGGTCAGAAGCGACACGACGATGAGACGCCGGTCGATGGGGCACCATGTCAGCGTCTCGAAAGACAGCATCGGCTGATCGCCACCGTCGATGGCCTCAGCCTCGCGCACATAGATCAGGTTTTCGATGCGGATGCCGAATGCGCCGGGGCGGTAATAGCCCGGCTCGTTCGACAGGATCATGCCGGGCAGGATTTCCTGTTGTGAAACGCGGGAAATGCGCTGCGGACCTTCATGCACGGAAAGATATGAGCCCACGCCATGGCCCGTGCCATGGCCGTAATCCGCCCCCGCCTTCCACAGTGCAATACGCGCCAGCGGATCGAGATCGCAACCACGCGTGCCCTTTGGGAAACGGGCGGCGCTGATGGCGATGACACCCTTCAGCACCAGCGTGAAGAACCGCTTCTGCTCTTCCGGCACATTGCCGATGGCGACCGTGCGGGTAATATCCGTGGTGCCGTTCACATATTGCGCACCGGAATCGACGAGGAACATCTCGCCATCCTGCAAGGCGCGGTCGCTATCCGTCGTCACGCGGTAATGGATGATGGCGGCGTTGGGACCGGCACCGGAAATCGTATCGAAGGAAATATCCTTGAGCGGGTTCTGCATGGCCTGCCCCACCCGCGCCCGCGCAGCCTCCAGAGTTTTGACGGCCTGAATTTCCGTCACTGTGCCGGGCTGCTGCCCATCCAGCCATGCCAGATATTCCACCATGGCGGCACCGTCCTGCACATGTGCGGCGGCGGAACCGGCAATCTCTGCTTCGTTCTTGCAGGCGCGCGGCAGCTTGACCGGGTCGGCAGCTTCCACCACTTCCCCACCCGCTTCGGTGATGGAAAGCGTCAGCGCCACCGGCGTCACATCCACATCGGTCAGAATACGGCCAGCTGCGCTGGCAATCGCATGCAGACGCGCTGCGATCTCTTCGGGCGGCAAAAGCGTTGCCAGTGGCGAGAGATAGGCCTTCACCTCCTCGCCCGTCTTGCGCTCATCCACAAACAGATCGGCCTTGCCATCCGCATAGATGATGGCGCGCGCCAGCGGATGCGGCGTGTGCGGCACGTCGTTACCGCGAATATTGAATATCCACGCGATGGAGGATGGATCGGTGATCAGCACGGCATTTGCCTTGCGTGCCGAAACGATCTCACCAATCGTGGCGATCTTCACCTGCGCAGGCAGACCCGTGACATGATCCGGCTGAATGTTGACCGGCTCCATCGGTTCCGCCGGGCGATCTTCCCACAGCGGATCAAGCGGGTTGCTCTCCAGAAGAACAACCGATCCACTCTTTTCAGACAAGGCTTTTTCGAAACGCTTCAGCTCTGCGCCCGTATGCAGCCACGGGTCGATGCCCAGGCGAAAGCCGTTCGGCGCATTGTCGGCAAGCCATTTCGCAGGCGGCGCACCCACAAGATCACCGCCGGTGAAGACCGACTGATCGACCTGCGAAGCAAGCTGCGTGGTGTAACGACCGTCCACAAAGACAATAGCCTCATTGCGCGTAACCAGCACGATGCCGGCAGAACCGGTAAAGCCGGTCAGCCACGCCAGACGTTCGGCACATTCCGGCACGTATTCGCCCTGATATTCATCGGCGCGCGGCACCAGAAAGCCATCGATACCGAGCGCATCGAATGTTGCGCGCAGAGCCTCGACACGAGCCTTGCCGAATTGCGGAGTGGATTTGTTTTCGAATGACTGGAACATGAACTGCTTTCCGAATGCCTGATTTCGGAGCAGACCATAAGCATCTGACCGAAAGCTGTGAAGCGGTTTTCGGTCAGATGGTGATAACACTCAGTCGTTACGAAGATGGATCGTAACCCAGCCATTGCGCCAGATGGTTCTGACGTGGCTGAGATGCATGCCGTTATAGGCCGAAAGCACCTTCCAGCGCTGCGAGGCCAGAATGCCCGACAGGATGACCGTGCCGCCGGGTGCCAGATGCGTCACCAGTTGCGGTGCCATCTTGATCAGCGGGCGGGCGAGAATATTGGCGATGATGAGGTCGAACGGACCGTGCTTGCGGAAGGAATCCGAATGGAAGCCGGGAGCTGTTTCCAGCGCCATGCCGGAGACGATGCCGTTCAGCCGCGCATTTTCCTTTGCGACCTTGATCGCGATCGGGTCGATATCTGTTGCCAGAACCGGCACCGGGCGCATTTTGGCAACCGCGATGGCGAGAACGCCACTGCCGGTGCCGAGGTCAAGCGCGTTGCGAATTGTCCGCGCGCGCAGCACCTGCTCGATCATCTCCAGACAACCCGCCGTGGTGCCATGGTGACCGGTGCCGAAGGCCTGACCGGCCTCAATCTCGATGGCGATATCGTTGACCCGCACCTTATCCCGATCATGCGAGCCGTGAACGATGAAACGCCCTGCCCGCACCGGCTTCAGGCCTTCCAGCGACTTGGCAATCCAGTCGACATCGGGAATGACTTCGCGTTCGAGCACAAGCTTCGGATAGGCAATCTTCAGCGCGTCTTCGATGCGGCTGCGGGCGTCTTCTTCCTCGGATTCCAGCAGATAGACCGAGGCTTCCCAGATATCGCGCTTCTCATCCACCTCGGTCGTGGCGATGGCAACATCTTCTTCGCCGAACACCTCCGACAGCAGATCCAGCACTTCCCCGGCCTGAACTTCGGTGGTGGTTACAAAAAGACGGATTTCGCTCACGGCTGACGCTTTCCTTACATAGGTTCCAGCCGTCAGCCTTTGCCACAAAAGCGGCTGCGATCCAATGGAGTGACAGCGAGATTATTCAGCCGAAATCAGGTCTTGGTGAGATTTTCCAGCTTTTGCACGGCAACATCGGGATTCTCACCATAAGCGATGGTCCCGGCAAAGCGGCCCTTGGCATCCAGAAGGATGACCGAGGCGGTGTGATCCATGGTGTAATCGCCCTTGGGGTCCTTCTCATCCACCGGCACCTTCTTGGCGTAGATGCGGTAGCCCTTCAGCGTTTCGGCAATTTTATCCGGTGCACCGGTGATGCCGGTAATGCGCTTGGAGACGTTCGACACATACTGACTGAGGATTTCGGGCGTGTCGCGCTCGGGATCGACCGAGACGAAATAGGCCTGCATCTTGTCACCCGCAGGGTCCACCTTCTCCATCCAGCCATTCAGCTCAAACAGCGTGGTGGGGCAGACTTCCGGGCAATGGGTAAAGCCGAAGAACAGCGCTGTCGGCTTGCCCTGAAAGGCTTTTTCGGTAATCGGCTGGCCGTTTTGCGCAACAAGCTGGAAGGGCGTGCCATAAACTTCTTCGACCATCTCCTCACGGCTCTTGGTCAGCTCCATCGTCAGCCAGCCCATGACACCCAGCAGGACCACGACAGCACCCCAAAGCGCGATACGAATATTCTTCATGCCATTCCCCGATCAGCATAGAGCCAGCGTTTGGAAAGCTTCTAGCCCGAGCCACGTCATTTCGGCAATTCAAGAAAAGGTTTGAAGCGGCAACCGCGCTGTTTTGTCTCAAACAGCAATGCGCTCAAAAGCACCAGGCAATGCCGCTCTGGACCGCAGAGAGAAAAATATCCGTTCCGTGGCGCATCCAGCCATCGAATGTCAGCAAAACGAGAAACAACGCAGCACCCGTTGCGAGGGCAGCGGCAAGCAATTTCATCGGGCCGGTCAGTAAAACTCTCATGGCGCAAATATACCGGAAAAACGGGTGCGGCGAAACCACGAAATGGCCTGCATTACCGCTGTTTATAGTGCCGCGTTAGGGAAAGTTTAAATTGTTTTTGGGCATTATGATTGCCAGCGGTCAGCCCTTGCGGCGCACGACATGATGTCAACCGGACTAGCTCCGACGCCGCATCACCTTCAAAAATCAAATTCGGCCAGCCAAGAGAGCCGTCAGGAAAAGTACGACCATGTCGAACGCCATCAAACAATCAGGCGCATATCTGGAAATCGTTTCCTTCCATCTCGGCGATCAGGAATTCTGCATCGACATCATGGCGATCCGCGAAATTCGCGGCTGGGCGCCGGTGACCCCGATGCCGCACACACCACCTTACGTTCTGGGCCTCATCAACCTTCGTGGCGCGGTTATCCCCGTCATCGATATGGCATGCCGTCTGGGCATGAAGATGACCGAACCATCCGAGCGCTCCGCCATCATCGTCACCGACATCGGCGGCAAGCTGGTTGGTCTGCTGGTCGAACAAGTCTCCGACATGATGACCATCAAATCCGAAGACCTTCAGCCTGCGCCTGAAATCATCCCGGAAGACCAGCGCAATTTCTGCCACGGCATCGTGGCGCTGGAAAAAAGCATGGTCTGCTTCCTCAACCTCGACACGGTTATTGCCGACGAGCTTTCGCGCGAAGCTGCTTGAGGCGATTTTTAGACCACAAACGCAAACGGCGGGACGAAAAGGTGCTTACCACCCTCGACGTCATCCTCGGGCTTGTCCCGAGGATCTAACGAATCCCGACGTCAAACGTGGTTAGATCCTCGGGACAAGCCCGAGGATGACGGCATAATGTTTGGCCCCATCAAGGCTTGCCCTTCGTCCACGTCACTGTCTGCCCATAAAGCGGCACCGTCGAAATCGCCATCTTGGCCGAACCATCCGTCAGCTCGCGCGTGTGGACGAGGTAGATCAGCGTATCATTCGCCTTGTCATAGATGCGGTTGACGACCATCTTTTTCCACACCAGCGACATGCCCTGCCGGAAGACTTCCTCGCCCTCCTTGCCAAGATCGATATCGCCAACTTCCACAGGACCGGTCTGGCTGCAGGAAATGGCATTGTTGGATGGGTCTTCAAACCAGTTGCCGTTCTTCAGCCGGTCGATCACACCACGGTCGAAATAGGTAACGTGGCACGTCACACCCTTGACCTGCGGGTCGGCGATTGCCTCGACAACGATATCATTACCGGTCCAGTCGACACCCACCTTGCCCACCACCTGCGCAACAGCGGCGACAGGCAACAGTGCAAGACCTGCAATAACCAAGGAACGAAACGCTTTAGCCATAACCCAAACCCTCACATGAACTGCCATAGAGATAGGTCTGCGCAGGCGTACAACAAGGCATGATGTCAGCGTTTTCTCATGGTGCAGGGCGCATAGCCGGTGGCGTGCAGCCGTCCAGTCACCATGCCGATCTTTTCGGGTATGTGATGAATGTGCTCGACGGCAAGCGCTTTGGCCGCAGCAATAGACGCCGCCGCACAGACAACAGCATCTTCCGCGGCATTGTGGTGCACGAAGCGCAGTTGCAGATGATGGGCGATGATATTGAGCTTGTGTGATGGTAGCGACGGCCAGACGCGTTGCGACATCTTCACGCTGCAAAAATAGGACAGCTGCGGATAGCTCTGTCGATACTTGTCGAAACTCGCCCGCATGACGCTGAAATCGAAAGCCGCATTATGCGCGATCATCGTTGAGTCACGCAGGTCATCGGCAAACTCGTCCATCACCTCGGGGAATTCCGGCGCATCTTCTACATCGTGCGGCTTGATACCGTGAATGGCGACATTGAAAGACGAAAACCGCATCTCCTTGGGCCGGATCAACCGCTCCTCCACCCGCACGATCCGTCCATCCTCGATCCACGCGAGACCGACGGAGCAGGCGCTGCCACGCTCTTCATTGGCGGTCTCGAAATCGATGGCGATGGTCTTCAAGGAGTGATTCCCGTTTGCTCTTCGCACGGCATAAAGCAAACCGTCGTGAAAATGAACCGCCTCACAGGAATCGGGTGGTCAAGCGCCACAGCCAGGATTACAGCAAAAGCAGGGATCGATGTTGTGAGGGGAAATCAAACGTGGCCGTGCATAAACAGATGAATGCGACCGAATGGTCGCTGCTTTGCATCCTTTCGGTCCTGTGGGGCGGATCGTTCTTTTTCGTCGGCATCGCCGTCAAGGAACTGCCGCCAGTGACCATCGTCACGCTGCGAGTATCCATCGCCGCGCTGGCCCTACTCACCGTCTGCCGCATCATGGGCTATGCCATGCCCAAATCGCCACAGGTGTTGCGCCCCTTTTTCGGCATGGGCTTGCTCAACAACATCATCCCCTTCTGCCTCATCGTCTGGGGCCAGACCCACATCGCCAGCGGCGTTGCCTCGATTCTCAACGCCACCACGCCGCTCTTCACCGTTATTGTGGCGCACATGCTAACCACTGATGAAAAGCTGACCATCAACAAGCTTGCAGGCATCGTCATCGGCTTTGCCGGTGTCGCCACCATGATCGGCCCTTCGGCACTGACAGGCGAAAGCTCCAGCCTCTGGGGCCAGCTCGCCATTCTCGGCGCGGCCATTTCCTACGCCTTCGCCGGAATCTTCGGCCGCCGCTTCAAAGCGATGGGCGTGCCACCGTTGGTCACCGCAACCGGGCAGATCTCGGCATCCACCATCATGCTCATTCCCCTCGCCCTCATCATCGACCAGCCATGGACGCTCTCCATGCCAAGCGGCGAGGTCTGGGCCGCCCTGCTCGGCGTCGCGCTTCTGTCCACGGCGCTCGCCTACCTCATCTTCTTCCGCATCCTCTCCTCAGCCGGTGCCACCAACCTCGCGCTGGTGACCTTTCTCATCCCCGTCAGCGCCATTCTGCTGGGCTCTCTGGTGCTGGGCGAACAGCTGGAAGCAAAACATCTGATTGGCATGGCGATGATTGCAGCTGGACTGGTGGCGATTGATGGGCGGGTGTTTCGATGCCGGGTGGCCTAATCGTATTCGTTGTGATCTTAAAATTCTTTACTGGCGTCATATAATCGTTTGATCAGCTTGTTGCCTTTTCTGGCAGCAGGTTGCTGTTAAGTAGCGTTTTCAAGAGGTAGCACAGCGCTATCGGTTAAGTTTCAACTCGACTTTTGCTTGTATTTTTGATTTCATATGAAAGGGGAATTTTGGGGTTAAGTATATGAATCCAGATAAATTAGTTAGAATTTCGAACGACCGGCTGTCTAGCCGACAGGTTGACGAATTAATTGGTCTTGCACGTGGCCTCATTGCGGACGGCGCTATAAATCAGCAAGAGGTCGAGTTTTTACAAAGATGGCTGGCAGCAAATGAAGTGCTCAGCGACAATCCGCTGATTGGAACGCTCTATAGGCGTGTAACTGATATTTTAGCGGATGGTCACGTCGATCAAGCGGAGATGTCAGCACTTCTAGAAACTCTTAGACGCTTTGCTAACAATGATTTTGAGTTAGGAGAAATCCTCAAATCAACGACACTACCCTTATGTTCTCCGGCGCCAGACCTTACATTCTTAGGTCAAAACTATTGTTTCACCGGTACATTTAACTTCGGCCAGAGAAAGCACTGCGAGGCTGCAGTCGTAGAGCGTGGAGCATCCACAGGCAACTTGACCCGAAAAACTAACATTCTAGTAATCGGTGTCTATGCTACGGAATCCTGGAAACACTCTTCATTTGGGAACAAAATAGTTCAGGCATCTGAACTACGAGATAATGGGCACTCCATAGCCATCGTCTCGGAGGAGCATTGGATCAAATATCTGTAGTCTACCACCGAAAAGTTAAGGCTCATTGGATTAGCGTGAGCCATTCGTCCTCTGTAAGTATTTTTACGCCATGTTTTTGTGCATCAGCGAGCTTCGAGCCCGCTCCCGATCCAACAACGACCATATCAGTTTTCCCAGAAACTGATCCTGAAACACGCGCGCCAAGTCGTTCGGCTGTGGCTTTAGCTTCGTTACGCGTCATCTTCTCCAAATTGCCAGTAAACACAACCGTTTTCCCTGAAATATCACTACTTGTGCTCACAGGCTCATCAAAGAAGACATCAAGGTGTAACAACAAATCAGTCACAGCTGAAATATTGTGATTTTCAGTAAAAAAATCGATCAACGAGTTGGTAGCTACGGTCCCAACATCTGCCAGTTCAACAAGCTCTTTGTAAGCTCCGGTAGGAGCTCCACCGTGAGCGGTGGAGACGAAATCAAAGATTTTTTCGGGAGTATGGAACTGCTCCAACAATCTTTGTTTCTGCGTTTTATTGATCTTAACCGCCGAAAGCCAACTATTGGGCGATAACGAGTAACCCACTGGCGCATCGGGACCGACTGACGCTAAAAGCGTTTTGACAGCGCCGTCACCAATTCGATCAATTGAGTACAACGCTAACCAATGCTCGCTTGGGCGACCTATGGATGCGTACACTACCGCATCAATCAGCGTTGTCGGAGCGCGATAATGTTTGGCTAACGCTTTTGCCGTGATTTCACCGATATTACGTATGCCTAGCGCAAACAAAAATCTGTCAAAAGAAACCCTGCGACTATTGTCTATCGATAAAAAAAGCTTTTCAACACCTTCAAACGATCTAGCGTCATCAGCCGGCACCTTCTTTCGCTGTTTTCCTGCTCGCTCATCGCGCTGCGACTGAAGCTGCTTCCGGTATTCCAAAATTATCGATTTGACGCGATCAGCATTTAGATGAAGGCGAAATATATCAGCAGGGGTTTTGACTAGTTCGGAGTTATAAAAGAGCTCAACATATTGATCCCCAAAACCTTCAATATCGAAAGCAGTTCGAGAGACAAAGTGGCGAAGCCTTTCGATCTGTTGGGCTGAGCAAATCAAACCACCAGTGCATCGCCAGACCGATTCCCCGTCTTCCCGCACGGCATGACTGCCGCATTCTGGGCACGTTTTGGGAAATTCATAACGCTTAGAATCTTGTGAGCGTTTGTCTAGCAGTACATCCAGCACTTGAGGAATTACGTCGCCAGCGCGCTGCACTATGACGGTATCACCAACGCGAATATCGTGTCCCTCTGGTCGGATGCGCTCGCCCTTACTTCCTAAGCCTTCGATGTAATCCGCATTGTGCAGTGTCGCGTTTGTCACAACGACACCTCCGACTGTGACTGCCTTCAGCCGAGCCACCGGGGTCATCGCGCCTGTTCGCCCAACCTGAATATCGATCTTTTCGACGGTCGTGAACGCCTGTTCCGCCGGGAACTTGTGCGCCGTTGCCCAGCGTGGGCTGCGAGAGCGGAAGCCGAGGCGCTCCTGCAAATCCAGCCGGTCTACCTTATAGACCACACCATCGATATCGTAATCGAGATCAGGCCTCGCGATGCCGATTTCCTGATAATGTTCAATCAGTTGCTGACCGGAGGTGAATCGCTTCATGAAGGGGTTCACCGGGAAGCCCCATTCCCGAAACTTCTCAACGATGCCGTATTGCGTATCGGCAAGGCGCGTCGGCTGACCGCCATTGGATACCTCACCCAACGCATAGGCGAAGAAACGCAGCTTACGCTTGGCCGTTACATTCGCATCCAGCTGCCGCAGCGAGCCGGAGGCCGTGTTGCGCGGGTTGACGTAGGTCTGCTTTCCCTCGGCTTCCATCTGCGCGTTCAGCGCCAGAAAGTCGCTCTTGGCCATATAGACCTCACCACGCACCTCCACCACATCAGGCACGCCCTTTGGCAGATCGTTCGGAATTTCCTTGATGGTCATGATGTTGGCGGTCACGTTCTCGCCCGTCGTGCCATCGCCACGTGTGGCGGCGGTCTTCAGCCTGCCGTTCTCGTAACGGATCGACATGGAAAGGCCATCGATCTTCGGCTCTGCGGTAAAGGCAATCGAATCGTCGGGCATGTTGCCGAGGAAGCGATAGACGGACGCCACGAAATCGCTGACGTCCTCATCCGAAAACGTGTTGTCGAGCGACAGCATGGGCCGCGCATGAACGATGGGCGCAAACGTAGGCAGTGGCGCGAAGCCGACTTTCTTGGAAGGACTGTCCGCCCGCATGAGATCAGGAAATGCCGCCTCGATGGCATCATTGCGACGCTTCAGCGCGTCATATTCGGCGTCCGAGACCTCTGGTGCATCCTTGCCGTGATACAGCGCATCATGCCGGGCAAGCTCCGCCGCCAGAAAGGCAAGCTCGGCAGACGCCTCAAGCTCGGACAGTTTTTCCACCGGAATTTGATCTTGGGACATTGGGCAGGCCTCGTGCAGGAATCGAATTTGTTTTTAACGCAGCCTGCCCACTTTTCAACGCCAAGCTTTCGCGTAATCTGATTTCCGGGAGCGAGCAGCAACGGGGACACGACCATGGACATGATGACACTCATCGCATTCGCCGCCGCCTTCTTCGTTTTTGCAGCCAGCCCCGGCCCGGATAATATGACCATCGTCGCACGCACCATTACCCACGGCGCGGCATCCGGTCTTGCCTATGGCGCAGGCACCGTGGCGGGCATTCTCGTATTCCTCACGCTCGCCGCCTTTGGCCTGTCCATACTCGCAGCAGAAATGGGAACGTTGATGACGGTCCTGCGATATGCGGGCGCGGCCTATCTGGTCTGGATGGGTATCAAATTATGGACGGCGGACCCGGTCGTGCCGGAGCTGCAAGCGGTGAAAGCACGCGGCAGCCTGCTGTCGATCTTCGCCACCGGCATGGCCCTCAATCTCGGCAATCCCAAAATGCCACTGTTCTATGTGGCCTTGCTGCCAAACGTGGTTGGAGCCTCGTTGACGGTCGATCATCTGGCCACGCTGGCTGGCGTTATTCTCTGCGTAGAAGCCATCGTCATCGGCGGCCACGTCGCGCTGGCCGTGCGCGCCCGCAGCCTGCTGCGCTCGGAGAAAATCGTGCGTCGGGTCAACCGCACAGCAGGTGGCGTGATGATTGGTTCGGGCGTTGCGGTGGCCGTCAGCCGTTAGTCCTGCGCTGCCAGCAGCTTGGCAGCGGCAGCCCTCGCCTCATCCGTGACCGAAGCGCCTGCCAGCATGCGGGCGATTTCTTCGGTGCGGTGTTCGGGCTGCATGGTGGCGACGCGAGTGGCTATGCGCTCTGTTCCGTCGCCGGATGGGCCCTTGGAGATGAGCAGATGCGTAGCAGCGCGGGCAGCGACCTGCGGGGCGTGGGTTACGGAGAGAACCTGAACGGTTTTCGAAAGGCGCTTCAGCCGCTGGCCAATGGCATCTGCCACGGCACCACCAACGCCGGTGTCGATTTCATCGAAGACCAGCGTGGGTGCGGAGCCACGGTCCGCCAGAGCCACCTTCAGCGCCAGCAGGAAGCGCGAAAGCTCGCCGCCCGACGCCACTTTCATGATTGGGCCGGGGCGTGTGCCGGGGTTGGTCTGAACGTGGAACTCGACGATATCGATGCCATCCGCGGTGCCGGAAGAGGCATCACTGGTGACTTCCACGGTGAAGCGCGCGCGCTCCAGCTTCAAGGCCGGAAGCTCGGCCATCACAGCTTCGGACAGAGCCGAGGCTGCGTTGTGGCGTTTTTCGGAAAGCGACTGGGCCGCCCGGTCGAAATCCGCCTTTACGACAATCAAATGCTTGTCCAGTTGGGCCAGCTTTTCCTCACCAGCATCGAGATCAGCGAGATCAGCGACCATACGCTCGGCCAGCGCCGGAAGCTCGGTGACGGGAACGGAATATTTGCGGCCAGCGGCACGCAGGGCAAACAGACGCTCCTCAACCCGCTCAAGCTCACGCGGATCGAACTCGGTGCGGCGAAGCGCGGCTTCGACTTCCATCTGCGCGTTGGACAAGCTTTCAAGTGCGGCATCCAGCAGCTGAACGGTTTCCTCCAACAGACCGGGCGCTTCATGGCTCTTGCGCTCCAGACGGCGCATCATGGAAGCGATCATCGGAACAGGCGATGAGTTACCGTTGAGGAACTCGCTTGCCTCACCGATATCACCGGCAATCCGCTCGGATTTCTGCATCACGCCGCGGCGTTCCGCCAGCTCGTCCTCTTCACCATCGCGTGGCGACAGAATTTCGAGCTCTTCGACGGATGCCCGCAGATAATCAGCCTCGCGGGCAGCAGCCTCCACCTTGGCGCGGTGCACTTTCAGGCCGCGCTCGGCATCCTTCCAGATGCGGTAAAGCGACTGAACGGATATGACGTCGTCAGTCAGACCGGCAAAAGCGTCCAGAAGGGTGCGGTGAGCATTCGTATCGACCAGTGCGCGGTCATCATGCTGGCCATGGATTTCGACCATGTGCTGGCCAAGCTGGCGCATCAATTGAACGGAAACAGCCTGATCATTGACATAGGCCTTGGTGCGGCCATCGGCAGATTGAACGCGGCGGAAAATCAGATCACCGTCATCATCGAGGCCGTTTTCCCGAAGCATCAGGCGGGCGGGATGCTGCATGCCAACTTCGAAAGTGGCCGTCACCTGCCCCTTGTCTTCGCCGTGGCGCACAAGTCCGCCATCACCGCGCCCACCGAGCGCCAGCGACAGACTGTCGAGAAGAATGGATTTACCGGCGCCCGTTTCGCCGGTCAGCACGGAAAGGCCGGCCTCGAACCCAAGGTCGAGCCGTTCGATCAGAACGATATCGCGGATCGATAGCTGGACCAGCATGGCTTAGGCTCTGTCCTTAGGCTCCCACCAGTTTTTTACCGGCACGGGAAATCCAGGATTCCTTGTTTTCACGAGGCGCAAGCCCCTGCCCCTTCAGGAGCTTGAAGGAATCGTCGTACCACTGGCTGTCAGGATAGTTGTTGCCGAGAACAGCCGCTGCCGTCTGGGCTTCATCCGCCAGACCCATGGCGTAATAGGATTCCGTCAGACGGGCCAGAGCTTCTTCGATCTGGTTGGTGTTCTGATACTGCTCCACCACGATGCGGAAGCGCGAAACGGCAGCCAGATATTCCTTGCGCTCAAGGTAATAACGACCGACTTGCATTTCACGTCCGGCCAGCTGGTCACGCGCGAAACGGATTTTCGCCTGCGCATCGGGCACATATTCCGAATCAGGATAATCGGTGACGACCTTGTTCATCGCTTCGATGGTACGCTGCGCGGCGCGCTGGTCCTGCGTCACGTCGGCAATCTGCTTGGAGTAAGCAAGACCGATCATGTACTGAACGTAAGCGGCGTCCTTGGCACGCGGATACTGCTTGAGGAAGCGTGTACCGGAAGCGATGGCCACATCGTTCTTGTTCTGTCGGGTCGCAATGAAGGTGTTCATGACCAGCGCCTTCTGGCCCCAGTCCGTGAACGGATATTGCTTGTCGATGGCCGAGAACTTACGACCGGCTTCGGTCATGTTGCCGGCATTCATGTTGGCAAGGCCCTGTTTGTAGAGAACATCCGGCGGATCGGTCTCGACGCCAAGCTTGGTGATGTCGATGTCAGGGTCGGACTGGCAAGCAGTTACCAGCGTTCCGGCGCCAATCAGCATAAGCGATACGAGCACGCCCCGCACCGTTCCATTCATCGCACCAGACACTACACGCTTCATTCGTCAGTTCCCACTTCCTGCGTCAATACAGAACATCGGCTTTTCCAGTGGCGTTTCTAGCCATAAAAGCGTCCGCAGGGCAACGCAATGATGACGCAATAACGCATTTTTATGGCATGGTTTCGCATTACGCGCATTAATGTGTACCAAATCACATGTTGGAAGGCTCGCTGCGAAAAAGAAAAGCAACTCGAGGCGTCCCTCATGGAATGTGTTAGCACATAAAACGGGACCACAGTGACGTCGGTGTGCCTATCCGATTGCAACGGGGAACAAACATACTATTTACATATCCGGTTTAGCGTACAAGTTTGACACCAGTTTCTTAGTATGTTCTGAAAGCTGACATGAGCATTTTCGTAGTATTTCGGGTAACTAATCCACAAGCTGTTAAGGCCGCGATAGAGGCCTCCTTCCCGCATGACCATTATCAAGCCGACGTAGATGAATGGATTATATCTGCGAATATGACGGCAAAAGAGCTGTCTGATACATTGAGAATTACGGGTGGGGAGAACGGCTCAGGCATCGTCTTCAAGATGGCAAGTTACTACGGCAGAGCAGCAACTGATCTGTGGGACTGGATAAAAACAAAGTCGGAGGGCGACAATTGAACCCTCCCTCAACAGATCAAGGGAAAGATACACCACCTAGCGAGTTTCCTGAGGTGAATCCCAGAGTTTCAGACATGGGTATGTACAGCACTCAAATTCTTTTTGAGATGCAGCATTCGCTCGGTCGAATTGAAAGTCAGTTAAGTAACATTGATCGAACGGTTAACGACGTTGACGGGCGTCTTCGCACTATAGAATCAAATGCCAGCTGGATCAAAGGCGCTCTTGCCTGCGCAGTCGTTTTGATCCCGATATGTTTCGGTATCGTCTGGTGGTCCCTTGGGGAGCGAATTGAAAACGCCCTGCGAGTTGAGACCGAGCGCACAGTTGATCAAACCAAACCACTCCAGCCCTGAATACAAAGCTGTCCCGCTTCTTTCGACTTGATTTCCGGTTGATTATCGACAGCAATAAAAAATACAAAAAGCCGCCCAATAGGACGGCTTTTTGTATTTTAACTTTTCATCAGGCAGACCAGGGAGCAAACTCTGTCTGCTGGATGGCTACGAACTCACGGGCGCGAACGACGGGATGGCGTGCTGCCGGAGCTTCGACGATTTCATAGGCCGAAGGATCGTTCAGCAGAGCCTTCAGCGCATTGGCATTGACCTTGTGGCCACCGCGATAGGAACGGTAGCAACCGATGAACTGCGCGCCTGCAAGAGCCAGATCGCCAACGGCATCCAGCGTCTTGTGACGGACGAACTCGTCCTTCTCGTAACGCAGGCCTTCCATGTTGATGACCGTGTGGTCGTCGGAAATGACGACGGAATTTTCAAGCGACGAACCCAGCGCGTAACCGGCAGCCCAAAGGCGCTCGACATCACGCATGAAGCCGAAGGTACGGGCGCGCGACAGCTGATTCTTGAAGGTTTCGGCAGTCAGATCACCCTTCCATACCTGGCGGCCGATCAATGGCGTGTCGAAATCGATCTCGACTTCGAAGCGCGTGCCGTCATACGGGCGGAACTCGGCCCATGAAGCACCGGCTTCAATGCGCACAGGCTTGATAACGCGAATGTAGCGGCGCTTCACGCCTAGGTTCACGATGCCGACTGATTCGATGGCTTCGATGAAGGGCATCGAGCTGCCATCCATGATCGGAACTTCAGGACCATCGACCTCAACGATGAGGTTGTCGATGCCCATGGCGTAGATGCCAGCCATGACATGTTCGACGGTTGCGATGGACTGCGGCAGCGAACGACCGATGACGGTGCAGAGATCAGTGTTGCCAACATTGGAGGAAACGGCCTTGAGTTCGACCGCGCTGCCATCTTCATATTGGCGGCTGAAAACGATACCCGTGCCCGCTTCCGCAGGCTGGAACGTCATGGACACCGGGTTGCCCGAATGCACGCCAATGCCCTTGAGCTGAACAGGATTGGCGATTGTTGTCTGGAAACCGAGCAGTCCGATGGTCATGCGAATAAAGCCTTTTCGTGCGGACCTGCCTGCTATACCGGCGCGATCCAAATGTCTACCGAGGGGAATAAGCACCGGTGAAACCGCGTTATATTCTCGTCTCATCGTCATACATACGCACTGTGGATGGCTATCTCAAATCACTGTTGATTTCGCTTTGTAACAGACTCAAAGCTTTGAAAAACCTAATGTAACCGGCGCGTGCGAACTGTCATGAAACAGCAATACCCGGGCTCTTTCGAACCCGGGTACCACATGGTGAAGAATCACAAGATCAGCTGCCTGATCAGTTCGACTGGCGGCGCAGGAAGGCCGGAATTTCGAGCTGATCGTCGTCATGCTGGCTGGCGGAAGACTGCGTCTGACGGCCATGATCGTCCAGATTGCCACGACGCGGAGCGTAGAGGCTGGCTTCCTGAGACAGCGGGCGACGCTGCTGTGGAGCCATGCTTGGCGCATCCATCATGTCGGAAGGAACAGTTTCTTCCTCATCACGGCGACCGAGCGAGTTGGTGATGCGCTTCAGAAGACCCATTGGGCCACGCTCGTCCGGAACGGCAGAGGCCGGGTGGGCGCGGTGATCCATCTCAGCCTTAACGACTGGAGGGAAATCCTCGACCTTCGGCATGCGGACCGGCTCAGGCGCACGGGCGACTGGAGCGGGCTCATGGTAAACCGGCGCCGGGGCCTGCTGCATGCGCGGTGCAGGTGCTGCCACCTGTTCCGGTGCATGGTAGGCAGGCGCCGGGGCGGTGTGCACCGGTGCTGCGGGGCGAGCAGCAACCGGTGCTTCCGCTGGAGCAGATGCGAACAACTTGCTCTGAGGACGGAATTCGGCTTCTGCCTGGGCCTGACGGAGCTGCTGTTCGGCAGCTGCCAGTGCCAGTTCCCGTTCCATTTCGACTTCAGCCGAACGAATGGTCTGGGCAATCGGGTCTACTTTTGGTGCCTGCATGACTGGAGCAGGCTGAGCTGCGGCCGGAGCAGAAGCAACGGCCGCGGAAGGACGGATAAGCGGCTTTGCAGCGGCAGCAGCACGCATTTCTGCGATGTTCTGTTCCATCTGGCCGGGAACGCGGTCGATGCCGGTAGCAACGACGGACACGCGGATGAGGCCTTCGAGAGCTTCATCGAATGTTGCGCCGAGGATGATGTTCGCATCCGGATCGACTTCTTCGCGAATACGTGTCGCGGCTTCGTCGACTTCGAACAGGGTCATATCGCGACCACCGGTGATGGAGATCAGCAGGCCCTGTGCGCCCTTCATCGATGTTTCGTCCAGCAGCGGGTTTGCAATCGCTGCTTCCGCAGCCTGCATTGCACGGCCCTGGCCGGAAGCCTCGCCGGTACCCATCATCGCACGGCCCATTTCGCGCATTACGGAGCGAACGTCAGCGAAGTCGAGGTTGATAAGACCTTCCTTCACCATCAGATCGGTAATGCAGGCAACGCCGGAATAGAGAACCTGGTCAGCCATCGCGAAGGCATCGGCAAAGGTCGTCTTGTCGTTGGCAATACGGAACAGGTTCTGGTTTGGAATGACGATCAGCGTATCGACGGACTTCTGAAGCTCTTCGATGCCCTGCTCGGCCAGACGCATGCGGCGACCGCCTTCGAAGTGGAAAGGCTTGGTCACGACGCCAACCGTCAGAATGCCCTTGTTGCGGGCAGCCTGTGCTACGACAGGAGCAGCACCGGTACCGGTACCACCGCCCATGCCGGCAGTGACGAAGCACATATGCGTGCCGTTCAGGTGGTCGATGATTTCATCGATGCACTCTTCGGCAGCAGCGCGACCGACTTCCGGCTGCGAACCGGCGCCCAGACCTTCGGTGACGTTGACGCCGAGCTGGATGACCCGGTCGGCCTTCGTCATCGTCAGTGCCTGCGCATCCGTGTTGGCGACGACGAAATCGACGCCCTGGAGGCCTGCCGTGATCATGTTGTTGACAGCATTACCGCCGCCACCGCCAACGCCGAAAACAGTGATGCGTGGCTTCAGCTCGGTGATATCCGGCTTTTGCAGCTGTATCGTCATTTTAACATTCCTTCTTTTTCTGGCCGCATCGCCCCGCGGTCAATTTGTATCAACTTCACTCGGTCCTCTGCCGAAACTCTAGACAGAGGATCAGAAACTTTCCTTCAGCCACTGCCCTACCCGGGCAATCCGGCCACTACCCGTTCCGAACGGCGAGAACATTCCGCTCTGCGCCGCATGGATTTCGATGTCCGCGATCTGCGGATAAATCATCAGCCCGCAGGCTGTCGAAAAGGCCGGGCCTTTGGCCGCGACCGGCAGACCGGACACGCCCATGGGGCGGCCGATTCGGACGTTACGGGCCAGAATGCGCCGCGCCGTTTCCGGCAGACCGGTCAACTGGCTTGCACCACCCGTCAGAACCACGCGCTTGCCGACAATCGGGGAAAAACCCGATTTCTGGATGCGGTCGCGGATCAGTTCCAATGTCTCTTCGATGCGCGCCCGAACAATGCGGCTGACGAGAGCGCGCGACACCTGCGAAGGCTGGTCGCGGTCGTCTTCGCCGATTGGCGGAACGGCAATCATGTCACGGTCGTCGGAACCGTTGGCCAGCGCCGAACCATGCACGACCTTCAGACGCTCCGCATCTTCGATACGGGTGGACAGGCCGCGCGCCAGATCGGTGGTGACGTGGTGTCCGCCAAGGCCGATGGCATCGGTGTGAACCAGACGTCCTTCGGCGAAAACCGAAATCGTCGTTGTGCCGCCGCCCATATCGATGGCCGCGCACCCAAGCTCGACTTCATCATCCACCAGTGCCGCAAGACCGCTGGCATAAGGGGTCGCAACAATGCCTTCGACCGACAGGTGAGCGCGGTTGATGCACAATTCCAAATTCTTCAGCGCCGTGCGCTCGGCAGTCACGACGTGCATGTCCACGCCCAGCATGTCGCCATACATGGACAGCGGGTCGCGAATGCCACGTTCGCCATCCAGCGAGTAGCCGGTTGGCAGCGAGTGCAGAATGGCACGATCCTGCCGCAGCGACTGCTGGCTGGCCGCAATCAGAACCTTGCGCAGATCGCCCGATTCGACTTCCTGACCACCCAGATCGATGCTGGCAGTGTAGATGTCGCTGGCCAGACGACCGGCAGAGACATTCACGATCAGGCTATCGACGGTCAGCCCGGCCATGCGCTCTGCAGCATCCACGGCCAAACGAATCACGCCTTCAAGCGCATCCAGATCGGCAATCACGCCGGATTTGACGCCGCGCGAACGCTGATGCCCGATACCGATGATCTCAACCTTGTGGGTGCGACCCGGCAGAACTTCGGTTTCCTGACGCGGCGTCAGACGACCGATCATGCAAACAACTTTGGTGGAGCCGATATCGAGAACCGAGACCACATGGCTGCGCTTGGAAGACAAAGGCTTCAAGCGCGGAAGACCGAAATGGGAAGAACCAAAAAAGCTCATGTGTTCTTCTCCGCAGCCTTGAGTGCCTTCGACCGGGCTTCGACCGCCTTCTGACGACGCTCTGCAGCACCTTCAGTCAATTGAACGGTGGTGCGATCCGGCAGACGCAGATCGACCGCCGCAACATCACGCGACAAAACCTTTTCTTCCATGTCCATGCGCGACAGCAGTTGCAGCGCCTTCGGCACGTTTTCTTCCGGCAGCTTGACCACGATGCCGTTGTCCAGATGCAAATCCCAGCGACGTCCAGCAATGCGGACATAGGCGCGCACGCGGTTGCGGATTTCCGGCCAGTCGGCCAACTCATCCACGAAGCCAGCAGCACCCGTCTCAGCATCGCGCCCGACGAACAGCGGCAGACCGGCATATTTGTTGTCGCGCAGCGGCGCGATGACGCTGCCGCTTTTTTCGATCAGCGACAGTTCAGAACCATGCTGCCAGATACCGAAGGCCTGACGCTCCTTGAGACGCACCTCGATGGTCTTAGGATAGATCTTGCGAACGTCGACATCTTCGACCCAAGGCAGCTCAGTCAGCTTCTTGCGCGCAGCATTCACATCGAGCGCGATCAGCGACGTTGCACCGTCAAGCCCCAAAAGCTGGAACACGTCGATTTCGGACGTCTGAATGTTGCCGGACACTTTGACGTCTTCGATGGCAAAACCGGCAGCAGATGTCGTTGCCTGCGTTACCAAATCCGTATGGCCACCCAGCGACATGCCGTAGAGGCCAATCGACGAGAAGAAAGCAATCGTGGCAAGCGTACCCGTATGGGCAGGAATGTGAATGCGACCCGTGGCAAGCGATACGACGAAGCGGAAGCTCTTGCGCAAAGGACGTGGCAGCACCATCCGCTCATCGACCGAAGCCGAAGCGAACTGCTCGCGTTTTTTAACCGCCGACTTTTTGCCGTTTACCGCGAACACGAAGCGTCCTCCACCATCCATCGGACAAGCTCGCCAAAGGAGCGGCCCGCATGAGCTGCCATTTCGGGCACGAGGGAGGTTGGCGTCATGCCCGGCTGAGTGTTAACCTCAAGCCAGATAAGCTCGCCATCTTCGGAGAAACGATCGTCGTAGCGGAAGTCGGAACGGCTCACGCCACGGCAGCCAATCACCTGATGCGCCATAACCGCCAATGATTGGATTTTTTGGTAAATTTTCGGTGAAATTTCCGCGGGAATGACATGCTTTGAGCCACCCTTGGCGTATTTCGCATCGTAATCGTAAAATGTGTGACCGAGTGGCACCACCTCCGTCACACCCAAAGCCTCGCCATCCATCACCCCACAGGTGAACTCGCGACCATGGATATAACGCTCGACCATGACATCATCGCCATAGCGCCACTCCGAAGAGCCAAGCACCTGCG
Organism: Agrobacterium vacciniicorymbosi; assembly: GCF_040427045.1. NCBI lineage: Bacteria > Pseudomonadati > Pseudomonadota > Alphaproteobacteria > Hyphomicrobiales > Rhizobiaceae > Agrobacterium > Agrobacterium vacciniicorymbosi. The sequence goes on along the minus strand of NZ_JBETMF010000009.1, from coordinate 145,217 downwards.
GCGGATGCGACTGATCTTCCTCGACGAGAACGACGCCGAAGCTGGAGCCCTCACGCACGGGCTTCACAACATAGGGTGGCTCCATAGGATGTTGATTGCCGATATCGAAACGGCCCATCAGTTTCTCAGCAGCAACAGGGATGCCAACGGTCGCAGCAATCTTCTTGGCCAGCGACTTATTCATCGCCAAAGAGGACGCCAGCACGCCGGAATGCGTATAGGGAATTTCGAGATATTCGAGGATGCCTTGGATCGTACCATCTTCGCCATAGGGGCCGTGCAGCGCATTGAAGGCTACATCCGGGCGAAGCTTGGCAAGCGTAGCAGCGACATCACGGTCCACGTCGAGACGCGTGACCTGATAGCCCTCGCCCTCCAGCGCCGATGCGCAAGCCTCTCCCGATGAGAGGCTGACTGGCCGCTCTGAAGAAAACCCACCCATAAGAACAGCTACGTGCTTGCCGCCCATGAAAACCTCTGACACCAAAATCACTCAAGCGAGATCACTGGAACTCATCTGTCCCGCGATTCTCTCGCCCGCTTCGTAGGAAACACTTAAGCGTCATTAAGGTTAATGAAGCGTTTACTTTCGTTAACCGGAGACGCCGCCTGAGTGATTTTTCTTAAAGAATCACTCGAACCACGAATTCCTCCCTTGGAATCAGAGAGTTGGAGCCAATGCAAGATTCAGAATTTCAACGGAGCGAAATAAAATCGTTGCACGGACGCAAAGCCGCACCCGTAAAAGCAAGATCGATTCGTTAACGACAGAGGCTTTTCCCCAACCAATTTTGGGACAGGCTCAGCAACTGGTCTTACGCATTTAAGACGTGCCGAAGAAATTCGGACTAGAGCTCGATGATGATTTCAGCTGCGTATATTCGCTCTTTTTTATAAAATATTGCGTTCAAGGCGTTCCAAAGGACTGAAAATTGCGTTAACGCAGCACAATCTCTTCCAAGAGTGATAAGTGTTACTTAACAACGGAACCAAAATCATGACCGACGCGATATCCAAGGTATCGCCGACCGCTGCAAATCCGAACGATGTAAAGACAAATTCGCCTGCACGAGTTCTTACTGCCAGCGTGGTCGGCACGACCATCGAATTCTTCGATTTCTATGTCTACGCGACTGCCGCAGTGCTCGTGTTCCCGACATTGTTCTTCCCGAACAATGATCCGATGACGGCGCTTCTTGCATCCTTTGCCACCTTCTCCATCGCCTTCTTCGCCCGCCCGCTGGGTGCCGTGGTGTTCGGCCATTACGGCGACCGCGTGGGCCGCAAGACGACGCTCGTCGCAGCCCTTCTGACCATGGGTGTCTCTACCGTTATCATCGGCCTGCTGCCGTCTTATGAAACCGCTGGCGTTCTCGCGCCACTGCTTCTGGCGCTGTGCCGTTTCGGTCAGGGCTTCGGTCTTGGTGGTGAATGGGGTGGCGCCGTGCTTCTGGCAACGGAAAATGCTCCCCCCGGCAAGCGCAGCTGGTACGGCATGTTCCCGCAGCTGGGCGCACCTCTCGGTCTCTTCCTGTCGTCCGGCGTGTTCTGGCTCTTGCTGCACCTCATGTCGCAGGAAGCGTTGCTCAGCTGGGGCTGGCGCATTCCCTTCGTCGCGTCGATCATCCTGATCGCCGTCGGCCTGTGGGTTCGCCTTTCCATCACTGAGACGCCAGCCTTCCAGAAGGCCATCGACAAGCAGGAGCGCGTTGCCGTTCCGGTCGCTGAACTCTTCCGCCACCACAAGCGCAGCCTGGCGCTCGGCACCTTCGTTGCGCTGGCAACCTTCGTGCTGTTCTACATCGGCACGGCCTATCTGCTGTCCTACAACGTCAAGGTTCTGAAAATTCCGTTCCTCGACGCGCTGGAAGTCCAAATCCTCAGCTCCATCGTCTTCGGTATCTTTATTCCGATCGCTGGAAAGCTGGCAGAGCGCTTCGGTCGTCGTGAAGTCCTGATCGCCACCACAGTGTTGATCGGTGCATTCTCCTTCCTGTTGCCAAGCCTGATGACCAGCGGCGAAGGCTCCATCTTCGTCTTCGCAGCTCTCGCCATGGCACTGATGGGCATGACCTACGGCCTCATCGGAACGGCGCTTGCTGCCCCCTTCCCGACGACGGTTCGCTACACCGGCTCCTCCATCACCTTCAACATGGCCGGCATCTTCGGCGCATCGCTCGCGCCCTACATCGCCACATGGCTGCAGGTGAACTACGGCATGGGCTATGTCGGCTACTACCTCTGCGTTGCAGCCATCATCACGTTGCTTTGCATTCTGCTCTCCGGCAAAGACGAAGTCTAAGCCTGAATCAAACACACAAAAAAGCCCGCGAAGTCATTGGCTTCGCGGGTTTTTATTGTCTTGGTGCTCTTATCGCTGACGGTGCCTGTACTTGTCATATACCAGCCAGCATAGACCGGAAGCGGACACCAGCCATGGGAAAACGTACCAAAAGAATTCCTGAGAATTCATACCCTAAGTCCTCCAAGGACGCGTCTTGCTATCAAATGTAATATAACAGCGCCTGAAATCCAACCGGCCATCACGGAAACGTTCAACATAGTTGCTGATGACGGTGTTAGCGACAACACTTGGCCCACAACACCTATCGCGAGAAACGCAGTAGAAAGCCGATCTAGCGCATTAGCCAGCAATTTTCGGCGCTCGTTCGAGATAAGATCATACCTGCGACGATCCTGTCCTCCCGAGCCAACCTCTGACATCACTGCGCAAGTCCTAGAAACGGCTCCACTTCTCGGCCCGGCATGAACAACCCCAACCGTTTGATTTCCCATTCCAGGCGAATGCCCGCATGTTCGAACACGCGCTTGCGCACGGCTTCACCCAGATATTCCAGATCATAGCCAGTCGCGTGGCCGGTGTTGATCATGAAGTTGCAGTGCAGCGAAGACATCTGCGCGCCGCCGATGACCATGCCGCGACCGCCGGCCTCATCGATGAGGCTCCAGGCCGAATGACCCTCGGGGTTCTTGAAGGTCGAGCCGCCGGTCTGTTCGCGGATCGGCTGAACCGTTTCGCGGTGATGGCGGACCGCATCCATGTCGGCGCGGATTTTTGCCCGGTCTTCCGGGTGACCTTCGAACAGAGCACCCGTGAAGATCAGATCCTTGGACGCTTCGGAATGACGGTAGCTGTAGCCCATATCGGCGTTGGACAGGACATGTTGATTGCCCTGACGGTCCACGGCGTAGACTTCCACCACGCGGTCACGCGTTTCTCCGCCATTGGCACCGGCATTCATGCGCAGCGCACCACCGATGGAGCCGGGAATGCCGTAGTAGAAATGGAACCCGCCGATGCCATTGTCCATCGCCATTGCGGAGATATGCTTGTCCGGGCAGATGGCACCAGCCTTGATGCGGTTTTCGCCAGCCAGTTCCACTTGGCCGAAGCCCTTGGCGGACAGGCGAACGACAACACCGGGAATACCGCCGTCACGCACCAACAGGTTGGAGCCGACGCCGACGACCGTCAACGGCACGTCTTCCGGCAGGATTTTGAGGAAAGCGATGAGGTCATCGGTATCATGGGGCTGGAACATCAGTTCCGCCAGACCACCTGCCCTGAACCACGTTACGCGATCCATCGGACTGTCCGGCGTCAAACGTCCTCTGAGTTCCTTTACTCCGTCGCCGAGCCTTTCCAGCAACTTTACCCCATCCACCTGTCTCATGCAGACTTTCCTGAAATGCTATCCAATTCCGAGGGCAGCACTGCTGCCCACTGCGTAATATTACCAGCCCCCAAGAGAACCACGAAATCACCGGGATTCGCAATGGCCGCAACGGTCTTTGCCAGATCGTCGCGGGAGGCCAGATGGCGTGCATCCCGATGGCCCGCTGCCCTTGTGGCAGAAACGAGCGCTTCGGAGTTCACACCGTCGATTGCATCTTCACCCGCCGCATAGACCGGAGCAAGAAGAATTGTGTCGGCATCGTTGAAACAATGCGCAAAATCTTCAAACAGGCTGGAAAGACGCGAATAACGGTGCGGCTGATGCACGGCGATAATGCGCCCGCTGCATGCCTCACGCGCTGCCTTCAGCACCGCCTTGATCTCGACCGGGTGGTGGCCGTAATCGTCGAACACCTGCACGCCGTTGGATTCGCCCGTCAGCGTAAAGCGACGCTTGACGCCGCCGAAGGAGGCAAGCCCCTTCTTGATATCCTCGACCGAAATGCCCAGACGATTGGCAACGGCAATCGCCGCCGTGGCATTCGACACATTGTGACGGCCCGGCATCGGCAGCACCAGATCGGTGAAAGTGAAAATCTTGCCCGTGCGGCGACGGCGGATTTCCACGTCGAAGATGGACTTGGTCCCGTCGATACGCACATTCGAGAAGCGCACATCGGCCTGCGGGTTTTCGCCATAGGTGATGACCTTGCGGTCCTCGATCTTGCCTACCAGCGTCTGCACTTCGGGATGGTCGATGCACAGCACGCCAAAGCCGTAGAAGGGCACATTTTCCACAAACTGGCGGAACGCGGCGCGCACGGCATCGAAATTGCCGTAATGATCCAGATGCTCCGGGTCGATATTGGTGATGACTGCGACGTCGGCAGGCAGCTTCAGGAAAGTGCCGTCGGACTCGTCGGCCTCCACCACCATCCACTCGCCTTCACCCATGCGGGCATTGGTGCCGTAAGCGTTGATGATGCCGCCATTGATGACGGTCGGGTCGAGATTGCCCGCTTCCAGCAACGTCGCGACCATGGAGGTCGTCGTCGTCTTGCCATGCGTACCGCCAATGGCAATCGCATTACGAAAGCGCATCAGTTCGGCCAGCATTTCAGCACGGCGAACGATGGGCAGGTGCTTTTCACGCGCTGCCGCCAATTCCGGGTTATTCTTCTTGATAGCCGTGGAAACGACAACGACCTCGGCATCGCCAAGGTTTTCCGCAGCCTGACCGACGAAGACCTCGATGCCCTTGTCACGCAGACGCTGCACATTGGCGCTGTCTGCCTGATCGGAGCCCTGAACGCGGTGGCCGAGGTTGTGAAGCACTTCGGCAATGCCGCTCATGCCGATGCCACCGATTCCGATGAAATGGACGAGACCTATGGCTTTCGGCATCTTCATGGATGCACTCCTTCTTTATTCTTCAATTTGAATTGCTGAACGGATTGCCCTGCGGCAATCGCCTCCACCAGATCGGCCAGACGCTGGGCCGCATCCGGCTTGCCGGTCGCTTTCGCCGCCGCCGCCGTCGTTGCCAACCGCTGAGGATCGTTCATGGCGTCGCTGAGCAGCGACGACAGTTTTTGTGGAGACAGTTCAGACTGCTTGATGACACTTGCGCCACCGGCTGCCGAAAGGGCTGCGGCATTCGCCGCCTGATCGTGATCGAGCGCATGCGGATAAGGCACCAGCACGGATGGACGCCCGATGACGGACAGTTCCGAGACGGTCGATGCGCCCGAACGGCTGATGACGAGATCGGCCCCGGCGATGCGTTCTGCCATATCGCCGAAGAAGGGCGAGATATCCGCCTTCACGCCGAGCTTGGTATAGGACGCAATCACGCTGTCCTTGTCTTCGGGACGCGCCTGCTGCGTCACCGAAATGCGCGAGCGCATGTCGTTCGGCATCAGGCAGATGGCGGCAGGCACGGCGCCGGAGAAAAACTGCGCGCCTTGACTTCCGCCGAAGACGACCAGCTGGAACGGCTCACCGGCATGGGACGGCGTATAGGCGACATCGGCAGCAGACAACACGGCAGGGCGAACCGGGTTACCCGTCGCCACCGTCTTGTCGGCATATTGGCCTTGCGTCTCAGGCAGAAAACCGCCCGCGATTGCTTTGACGCGCTTTGCTAGCGCCTTGTTGGCACGGCCCATAACAGCATTCTGCTCATGGATGATCGATGGCACGCCCAGACCCGTGGAGGCCAGAAGCGGCGGCACGGTGGGGTAACCACCGAAACCAACAACTGCCACCGGCTTCAGCTTCGTCACCAGACGACGCGCAGCACGAAGTCCGGTCCACAGCTTCAGCAGCGCCTTGGCGACCGAAATGGGGTTCTTGGAGCCGATGGTAGCCGATGGAACGACGTGGATTTCATCGGCTGGAAACTTGCCCGCGTAGCGTTCGGCACGGCTATCGGTTACCAGATGCACGGAATATCCGCGCGCCTTCAACTCGTAAGCCAGCGCCTCTGCCGGAAACACATGGCCGCCGGTTCCCCCGGCGGCAAGCAGAACGATGCCTTTGCTCATAGTCTTTACTCCGCAGGAAGGCCTGCATTGACCCGGAAGAAACTGCGCTCCTGCGCACGTTTTTCAGGGCGATGGCGGGTCAGCGCCAGCAGGAAACCAGCCGTAACACAAATCGCCATCATAGACGAACCACCATAGGAAATCAGCGGCAGGGTCATGCCCTTGGCAGGCATGAGTTCCAGATTGACGCCGATGTTGATCATCGACTGCACGCCGAGCTGAAGCACCAGACCGGCAACGGCGAAACGGACGAAATCGTCCTTTTCCTTGAAGGCATGCGCCAGACCGCGCAGCACGATGAAGGCGAAGATCAGAACCAGCAGCATGCAGAACAGAATACCGAATTCCTCCGCCGCAACGGAGAAGATGAAGTCGGTGTGGCTATCGGGAATGATACGCTTTACGATGCCTTCGCCGGGGCCTTGGCCGAACCAGTTACCGCGAATAATGGCTTCACGGGCGGTGTCCACCTGAAACGTGTCACCCTCACCCGTCCAGAACCGGTCGATACGACCGGCAACGTGCGGCAACATTAGATAGGCCGTCACGATACCGCCAACACCAAGACCGCCCAACATGATGATCCAGAACCACGGCACGCCAGCCATGAAGAACATGCCCCCCCAGACGACGGATGTCAGAATGGTCTGGCCGAAGTCCGGCTGGGCGATGAGAAGTGCTGCCACGATGCCGAAGGTGATGATGGCAAAGAGATTGCCGGGAATTTCAGGGTGACGCGCACGCTCCGCAAACAGCCATGCGCAGACGATGACGAAGGCGGGCTTCATGAATTCTGACGGCTGAATGGAGAAGCTGCCGATGGAAATCCAGCGACGCGCGCCCTTGACCTCAATGCCGAAGAACAGCGCAAAAATCATCATCAGCAGCGATGCAATGAGGATGATGACCGCCACACGGCGCACCTGACGTGGCGACAGGAACGACAGCCCCACCATGATGGCCAGAGACGGCACCATGAACATGGCCTGACGCTCGACGAAGAAGAAGCTGTTGAGGCCGATGCGCTCTGCCACCGCGGGCGACGCCGCAAAGGACAGCATCAGCCCGATACCCATCAAGGTGATGAAAGCAGCAAGGAAGAAACGGTCGATGGTCCAGAACCATTCCGCGACCGGTCCACGGTCAATACGGCTTACCATTTCATCAGCCCCCCTTTTCCGAGCCAACCAACATCGTCACGTTGCCAAGTGCCGCAACATGCGAAACGAACGAATCACCACGTATTTCAAAGTTCTTATATTGATCGAAGCTTGCGCAAGCCGGTGATAACATCACGACATTACCGTCGCGGCCATCCTTTTGCGCATCCTCCGCCGCGTGCTGTACGGCCTTGTCCAGCGTGCCGGAGATCTCATAGGGCACGGCCTCACCCAGCGTCGCTGCAAATTCTGCCGCCGCCTCACCGATGAGATAGGCCTTGGCGATATGCGAAAACAGCGGCGAAAGGCTGGTGATGCCACCCGCCTTGGGCAGACCACCGGCAATCCAGTAGATGCGGTCATAGCTGGACAAAGCCGGTGCCGCCGCATCCGCATTGGTGGCCTTGCTGTCATTGACGAAGGTCACATTACCGCGACGGCCCACCGGCTGCATGCGATGCTTGAGGCCGGGGAAGGAGTTCAGCCCTGCCCGGACTTCATCAACAGAAACGCCAACAGCGAGGCAGGCAGCGATAGCCGCTGCCGCGTTCTGGGCATTGTGGCTGCCGCGCAAGGTCTGGATGCCATCGAGATCGACCAGCAGCGAAGACGTGCCGCCTTCTGCCTTCATGATCCGGCTGCCCTCGGCATAAAGGCCATCTGCCACGACGCTACGTTTGGAAATGCGCGAGACCTTGACGCCAGCCCGCTCGATGCGATCAGCGATCAGCGTGCAGTAGCTGTCATCCACGCCGATCACAGCGGTATCGCTGCCAGCCACGAGGCGTTCCTTGACATCTGCATAATGCTGCATCGTGCCGTGACGGTCGAGGTGATCGGGCGTCAGGTTCAGCAGAATGCCTGCGGTGGGATTCAGCGTCGGCGCAAGATCGATCTGGTAGGATGAGCATTCGACAACGTAGAAGCGCTGCGCTTTCGGCGGATCGAGGCTCAAGACCGCCGTGCCGATATTGCCGCCGAGCTGCGTATCGCGTCCAGCCGATGTCAGAATATGCGCGATCAGCGCCGTCGTCGTGGATTTGCCGTTGGTGCCGGTGATCGCGATAAAGGGGCAATCGGGCGCATGCGCCCGGCGTTCGCGCACGAAAAGCTCGACATCGCCGATCACTTCGACGCCCGCCGCCTTTGCCAGATCGACAGACCAGTGCGGCTTTGGATGCGTCAGCGGAACACCGGGTGCCAGAACGAAGGCCGCAAGCTTCGACCAGTCAAGCGTGCGAAGGTCTGCCGTGTGAATGCCTTCGCTTTGAGCCTTGGCGACACTATCGGGATTGTCATCGAACGCTGTCACCTCAGCACCGCCAGCGACCAGCGCCCTTGCGGTGACGAGGCCCGAGCCGCCGAGACCGAACAGGGCTACCTTTTTTCCAGCAAGTGAGGTGACAGGGATCATGCCGTTACCTCAGTTTCAGCGTGGCAAGGCCGAGCATGGCAAGACCGACGGAGATGATCCAGAAGCGGATCACGACCTGGCTTTCCGTCCAGCCCTTCTTTTCAAAATGGTGGTGGATGGGGGCCATGAGGAAGACACGTCTGCCGGTGCGTTTGAACCAGAACACCTGAATGATGACCGACAGCGTTTCCATGACAAACAGGCCGCCGACGATGATCATGACGATCTCGTGCTTGACGGCAACGGCGATGGAGCCGATGAGGCCGCCAAGTGCCAGCGAACCGGTGTCACCCATGAAGATAGCGGCGGGCGGTGCGTTGAACCACAGGAAGCCTAGGCCAGCGCCGATGACCGCACCGACGATGACGGCAAGCTCACCCGTACCGGGTACGAAATTGATCTGGAGGTAATTGGCGAAGATGGCATTACCGACGAGGTAGGAGATGACGCCGAAGGTTGCCGCCGCAATCATCACAGGCACAATAGCCAAACCATCGAGACCATCCGTCAGGTTCACCGCATTGCCCGCACCGACGATGACGAAGGCACCGAACAGCACGAAGAAATAGCCGAGATTGACGACGAATTCCTTGAAGAACGGGAAGGCAATGGAGCTTCCCAGCGTGCCGCCATGCGGCGCGGTTGCCAGCGCAACTTCCATCATGAAGAAGACGGCAATGGCCGCAATCACGAATTCGATGCCAAGACGCGCCTTGCCGGAAAAGCCCTTGTCGCTCTGCTTGGTGACTTTCAGATAGTCATCGTAAAAGCCGATGGCCCCGAAGCCGAGCGTCACCATCAGCACGGCGACGACGTAGACGTTGGAGAGATCACCCCACAGCAACGAACCGCCGAGAATGCCCGCAAGGATCATCAGCCCGCCCATGGTGGGCGTACCGGCCTTCTTGAAATGCGTCTGCGGACCATCGGCGCGGATCGGCTGACCCTTACCCTGACGGATGCGCAGCGAATTGATGATGGCGGGGCCGAACAGGAAGACGATGAGGGCAGAGGTAAACAGTGCCGCACCGGCCCGGAACGTAATGTACCGGAACAGATTGAAGATTTGAACTTTGTCCGACAGTTCAACGAGCCAGATCAGCATGTTTGCCCTTTCAAAAGGCCGGTTAAAGCGGCGGGCAGACAAGGGGTAAGCCTGCGCCGCTCCAAGTTTTCGTTTCAGCACCGTGTCGCCGGAGGCAGCTACTTGCGTCCGGCTAAAATGCTCAGATTTGGCGTTCCGTCTCGGGGAATGCCGGATGCTTGTCAAGAAGGGCAGTGACGATCTTGCCGAAACCGATGCCAAGTGATGATTTTATCATCACCACATCGCCAGGCTGGACCCATTTGAGCACGAATTCATTGAGTTCGGCAGTGGTGGGGAACCACGCAACGGTCACGCTCTCCGGCAGGGCATCGCGAAGTGCAGCCATCGACTCACCCGCCAGCCACACATGTTCGATACCGGCAGACAGAAGCGGACCGGACAATTCCTCATGCACTTCCGTCGCAAACTCGCCCATTTCAAGCATGTCGCCGAGAACCGCGACGCGCCGTCCGTTGCCACGCACTTCCGCAGAGGCAAGCAGCGCAATGGCTGCGCGCATGGAGGCCGGGTTGGCATTGTAACTCTCATCGATCAAAAGGAACGAGCCCTCGCCGACCGAAAGACGGTGGCGCTGGCCCCTGCCCTTCACGGCTTCCAATGTTCCGAGCGCGGCGAAGGCCCGGTCGAGATCGGCTCCGGTCACCGCGACAGTCCCAAGAGCGGCCATAGCGTTTTCGGCAATGTGGCGACCGGCGGCACCGATATGCAGCTCGCTGGTTTCGCCATTGATGATGGCCCAGATGGTGGAACCGTTTGGCGTGCTCTCATAATCGGCAAGGCGGAAGTCGGCCTTGGCATGCTGGCCGAATGTCAGCACATGCTCGATACCTGCATCATAGGCTGCTCGCTCCAGTTGCTCGAACTGGGCATTGTCGCGGTTGAGAATGACAGCTCCGCCCGGCAATACGCCGTCGAAGATTTCAGCCTTCGCCGCAGCAATCTCTTCCAAGCTGTTGAAATTGCCCAGATGCGCTGCTGCGATGGTGGTGATGATGGCGAGATGCGGCTTTACCTGTTTGACCAGCGGGCTGATTTCACCCGCATGGTTCATGCCGACTTCGAAAATCCCGAATTCCGTATCGGCAGGCATACGCGCCAGCGTCAGCGGCACGCCCCAGTGATTGTTGAAGGAGGAAACGGCTGCGTGGACCTTACCGGAGGGCGACAGGACCTGCCGCAGCATTTCCTTTGTCGTCGTCTTGCCGACGGAACCGGTGATGGCGATGATGCGTGCAGATGTCCGCTCTCTGGCAGCAATACCCAGCTTGACCATGGCTGCGAGCACATCTTCCACGACGATCATTGGTACGGTCAAACGGCCAAGGGCTGGTAGTTTGGATTCCGACACCACCAGAAGCCCCGCACCGTTTGCCACGGCAAAGCTTGCATAATCATGGCCGTCCACCCGGTCGCCCTTGATGGCGAAGAAGGCTTCGCCCGCCTGAACGGTGCGGCTATCGATAGAAATGCCTGTGATGCCTTGCGGCAGATTGCCAACCGGACGGCCTGCCATGACGGCGACCATTTCCGGCACTGTCCATAACCAGTTCAAATTTTCAATCCTTCCAGCGCAGTACGCACCTGTTCATGGTCCGAAAATGGCAGCGTGACGCCGCCGATGATCTGACCTTCCTCATGCCCCTTGCCCGCTACAATCAACGTATCGCCATTCCCCAGCAGCGAAACCGCGTGGCTGATAGCCTCTGCCCTATCCGCAATTTCAAGCGCACCGGGGGCCCCCACCATGATTTCGGAACGGATGGTCTGCGGCTCTTCCGAACGCGGATTGTCATCCGTCACGATGACGATGTCGGAAAGCCGCGTCGCGACCTCACCCATGATCGGGCGCTTGCCCTTGTCGCGGTCTCCGCCGCAACCGAACACGGTAATGATGCGACCCGATGTGAAGGGCCGCACGGAGGTCAGCACATTTTCCAGCGCATCCGGCTTGTGGGCATAATCCACATAGGCCAGCGCACCGTTTTTCGTCTGGCCGATCAATTCGAGACGGCCAGCGGCACCCACCAGCTTTTCCAACGCCTTCAGCGCCACGGACGCCGAAACGCCAGTGGAAATCGCAAGCCCTGCGGCAACCAGCGCATTGGCCACCTGAAAATCACCGGCCAGCGGGATATCCACCTCGTAGATCGTGCCCTGGTGGTGCACCTCGATCATCTGCTTATGGCGGAAATGCTCGACGCGCTTCAGCGCCAGATAATCGCCCTTGCGACCGACGGTGCGCACATCGTGCCCCGCTTCCTTCGCCACCTGAATGGCGCGGTCCGACCATGGATCGTCCGAGAAGATGACGACCGGTGAACCCTTCGGCAAAAGCGTATCGAACAGCCGCATCTTGGCGGCCATGTAGTCTTCGATGGTCGGATGGTAATCCATGTGGTCGCGACCGAGATTGGTAAACCCGGCGGCCTTGAGCTTTACACCATCCAGACGACGCTGGTCGAGGCCGTGACTGGAGGCTTCCATTGCGGCATGGGTCACGCCTTCGGAGGCGAGTTCTGCCAGAAGTTTATGCAGCGAAACCGGATCCGGCGTCGTCAGCGAACCATACTCTTCGCGGCCCGGCGCAATCACGCCCGTCGTGCCAATCTGTGCTGCGGCATGGCCCGCAGACTTCCAAATCTGACGAATGAAAGAGGCGACGGAGGTCTTGCCCGCAGTGCCGGTCACGGCAATCATGGTGTCCGGCTGTTTTCCGTAGAAGCGGGCGGCAGACAGCGAGAGATACAGGCGCGGGTCGGAAACAACGAGAACCGGCACACCGGCGTCTATGGCATGACCGGAGACGACGGCAACGGCACCCTTGGCCACGGCGTCCTGCACATAGGTGCTGCCATCGGCTTTCGTCCCGGCCACCGCCACGAACAGCGATCCCGGCTGGGCTTTACGGCTATCCGCCGTAATCCCGGAAATATCCAGCGCTCCGGTGTCCGTCCGCAGCAACTCATTCAGTTCCGGGAATTCGCTCCCCGAGAGATCTCGCAATTTCATCGATATGTCCGTCTTGTCCCCCGGCGCGATTCGCCGGTCCATGGTAAGCTGTAACAATCAATAAGACACCAGCAAGGCCGAACCGTCGCTGCCGAACTTTGGCTTTACACCGAGAATGGCGGCAGAGCGGCTGATGATATCCTTCACCATTGGCGCTGCCGTATTACCGGCAAGCGCGGCACCATTGCCCTTGTCAGTACGCGGCTCGTCGATGAAGGTCAGCACCACATATTGCGGGTCGTAGATCGGGAAAGCACCCAGGAACGCGTTAAAGTTCTTGTCGTGCACGTAACGACCGTTCACGACCTTATCTGCCGTTCCAGTCTTGCCGCCAACGTCAAAGCCTTCGACGCGCGCGTTACGACCGGAACCCTTGGTGCCGTTCCAGTCGAACAGAAAGCGCATGTCCTTGCTGGTCGTGGGTTTCATGACCTGCGTTGCTACCTGATCTGCCTGCTCTCTGGTGCGAGGCAAGAAGGTCGGTTCGATAAGCTTTCCACCATTGACGAGCGCCGCACCGGCAATCGCCGTCTGCAACGGCGTTGTCGACACACCGTGACCAAAGGAGATGGTGATGGAGTTGATCTTCTTCCATGTGCGCGGCTGCGACGGCATCGCCACTTCCGGCAGTTCCGTCTTCATCCTCGACAGCAGGCCAAGCTTGGTCAAAAAGTCCTTGTGGCCGTCAATGCCCACGGTGTCGGCAATCTTGGCCGTACCGATGTTGGACGAATACTGGAAGATTTCCGGCACAGACAGCATGCGGCCTTTGCCGTGGAAATCCTTGATGGTGAAGCCACCGATGCGGATCGGCGCGCGGGCATCGAACATATCGTTGATGCGGACCTTGCCGGAATCCAGACCCATGGCGATAGTGAAGGACTTGAAGGTGGAGCCCATCTCGAACGTGCCGTTCGACATGCGGTTGAGCCAGCCTTCCTTAGCGCCTTCCGCCGGGTTGTTCGGATCATAATCAGGCTCGGAAACCATGGCGAGGATCTCGCCGGTATGCACGTCTATCACGACGGCGCCCGCGCCGAGAGCCTCTGTTTTCTTGATCCATTCGCTCACGACTTCACGGGCAATCGCCTGAACGCGCAGGTCGATGGAAAGCTTGACCGGCTCCAGCGGCTGATCGGATGTCATGCCAAGCGCCGTCAGGTCGGCAAGGCCCTGGCTGTCCAGATAGCGCTCCATGCCCGCAACGCCGCGGTTATCAATATTGACGTGACCGACGACGTGGGCCGCAGTCGGGCCGCCGGGATAGAAGCGGCGCTTCTCAGGCCGGAAGCCGATGCCGGGAATACCCAGCGCCAGAATCTGGCTCTGCTGCTTCGGCGTCAACTGACGGCGCAGCCACTGGAAGCGTGATTCGGATTTCAGTTTCTGATAGGTGCCGCGCGTATCGAGATCGGGCAGAACGGTGCGCAGCTTCTCGATGGCTTCATCCACATCAACGATGCGGTGCGGTTCGGCAAACAGCGAAACGGTGCGGATGTCGGTTGCCAACACTTCGCCATTGCGATCCAGAAGATCGGGGCGCGAGGCCATCAGCCGGTCTGCGGGCGCAATGCTGGAAACAGTTTCCGGCTGCGTCATACCATATTGAACCAGACGACCGCCAACGACGCCGTAAAAAGCGATGAAGCCGAAAATCAGCAGACCGACGCGGGTCTTTGCCTGCGATGCACGCCGCTTGCGCGCACCTTCAAAGGCAGCATGGTCGGTAAAACCGCTTGTGCTGGCGGAAAAATGAGCCCTGCTTTTCAGAACCATGACGCGAGACAGAAAAGACATCAGTCAACCGCTCCAGTTATCGTTTCATCCATATCACCCGTTTCGTCGCCCAGCTCGCCGCGCGCAACCGGCATTGGGGCGGCAGGACGCGCAGCGCCAGCCGCACGCGGCTGCGGCACGGGAATGCCGCCCGTTGCCGCAATCTGACCTGCGGGTGTCGACTTCGGCTTAACGCCACCCAGCGTCGCGCCCGGCTTGGAGCCGTTCATGGCAGCGGCAATCACGTCTTCCACGCTCATGCCCTGCGGCTCAGGCGGCTGCGGCAATTGCGAGCGCAGCATCGGCAATTCCTTTGGCTGCGAAAGCTGCGTCGGCTGCGTGGGTGCCAGCGAAAGGTCGCCTTGGTAAGCGTTGACCAGCCGGTGCAGGCGGTTTGGCTGGGTCAGCAGCGCCCAGTCTGCGCGCAGAAGGTCGATGGTGTCCTTCTCCAGCTTGATTTCGGCTTCCAGCTTCTTCACCGATTCAAGTTTCAAATCGGCCTGATGCTTGATGGAATAGGTCACGACGGCCGCCGCCACCATCACACCCATGAGAACGAGGTCAAAGGTCCGCAGCATATCAGCCTCCCATCTTTTCAAGGCTGGCAAGGTCGGGAAGTTCGAAAATCGAGAAATCGGCAGGCCGAACCGGTGCAGTCGTACGAACACCGGCGCGCAGCTTGGCGGAGCGGGCGCGTGGGTTGATCTCCGCCTCCTCGTCGCTCGCCGCAATCATCGGCTTGCCCAAAGAATCGAAAATGGCCGACTTTGCGGCGACCATAGGCATATGGCGCGAGCCAGCCGCACGGTCGGAACGGTCCGCGAAATATTTTTTGACGATGCGGTCTTCCAGCGAATGGAACGTGACGACCACAAGCCGCCCGCCGGGCTTCAGCGCTCTCTCTGCCGCAAACAGCGCCTGCGCCAACTCACCCAGCTCATCATTGACGAAGACGCGCAGCGCCTGAAACACCCGCGTTGCCGGATGAATCTTGTCCTTGGCCTTGCGTGGTGTGACGATTTCGATCAGCCCGGCCAGATCACGTGTGGTGCGGAAAGGCTCTTCGGCGCGCTTCTTTTCGATAGCGCGGGCGATGCGACCCGGCTGCTTTTCTTCTCCGAGAAAACCGAAAATACGGATGAGATCGGAAACCTTGGCGCGGTTGACGACATCTGCCGCCGAAACACCGGATGCGGACATGCGCATATCCAGCGGACCGTTCTTCTGGAACGAGAAGCCGCGCTCTGCCTCATCGATCTGCATGGAGGAAACGCCGATATCCAGTACGACGCCATCCAGCCCTTCGGCTGGCGCATGGTCTGCAAGATTGGAAAACTGGGACTGGATCAGCGAAAGACGCCCGCCATTGGCCGTAACCATCGCCTGCCCGCCGGCAATCGCCGTGGGGTCGCGGTCCAGAGCGATGACGTTGGCGCCCTGATCGAGAATAGCCTGTGTGTAGCCACCGGCACCGAATGTGCCATCGAGAATGACTTTACCCGGCGCTGGCTCCAGCGCCGTCAGAACCTCATGGAGAAGAACCGGAATGTGGCGAACCGGTCCGCCACCGGCATCAGAAGATCGTCCGCCAGAATTCGCCGCCATTCCGTTTCCCCGTCCTATCCGGGGCGAACAGCAGAAAATCCGCGCCCCGTTCTTGCTGCCTTCTGCGCCTCGTGAAACGCTTCCGGCTGCCACAACTGAAAATGATCCGCCCGACCGACGAAGGTGACTTCCGTGGTGATGGCGGTGAATTCCCGGATGAAATCCGTCACCATCAACCGCCCTTCTGCATCGAGCTTCATGAAAACGCCGCCACCGTGAACCAGCAGCGACATCGCGTTCGCTTCCGGCGAAAACGCGTCCATGGACGCGATCTGCCGTTCGTATCGTTCCAGCAAGTCCGGTCCGCCAACACTGATCGCCGGAAATGCGAAATCCTGAAGACAATAAAGCTCCTGAATGCCGCGCTCCGCCAAGACCGAACGAAACAGCGACGGAACCGAAACGCGCCCCTTGGCGTCGATCCTGTTCGTCACGTTCGATAAAAAGCGACCCATTGCAAAACTCGCCAAAACCGCCTGATGCCGGGCAAAAACCCGCACCGCCCGGCAACACCGTTACGCACGACACATCGCTGACCGGTAGGACGTAATGCCCATCGGACCCTTGCAGGCCTCTCCGTTTCAGAGATTGCGGGTCAAAAACACGACCCTTTGTGGTGTGCATTTGGGATACCATGGGACACTTTGGGCGTCAATGGGAGAAGCCAGCAGAATGCCAGCTTCGGATCGAATATTCATATCCCGTTAAGTTTAACGAATGGTTTACCGTGTGCATTCAAGCACTTGGCCAAAGCAAATAAAAAACGGCCTCTGAAATTTAATTTCATAAGCAATAACAAATACTTGCCTAACCCTTTCGGGTTAAGCCCATGAGACTATTTCATAAAAGGAATTTGCCAGTTGGCCTGTAAGCCGGGTTCTGTATGGCCCCGGTTTGACCCGGAACGTGGCAGCCATTCATCTGGGACGGCATTTGCACACCGCCTCTCGCAACCCACCCGGATAACTCGCCCAAAAACCGGCTGTAGATACGCTTGCGCGCACCCCGCGTTATCCCTATTCGGTCTTGCTCCCGGTGGGGTTTACCATGCCACCCCTGTTACCAGCGGCGCGGTGGGCTCTTACCCCACCCTTTCACCCTTACCATCTTAAAGATGGCGGTCTACTCTCTGCGGCACTTTCCCTAGGGTCGCCCCCGCCGGACGTTATCCGGCACCGTGTCTTTGTGGAGCCCGGACTTTCCTCACCCTACCGTCTTTCGACATTGGTAAAGCGCGGCTGCCCGGCCAACTGGCAGGGGCTCCTTAGACGGGTTCGACCGTGAAAGCCAACACAAAATCCGCAAACGCATTATTACGAAGAGAAAACCGGCGCGAAATCCGCTTCATAGCCCCTATCGATGATCCGCCCTTCGACCAGAAGCTCCGCACCCAGCCGCCCGATTTCATCCGAGCTTTTGGCAGCAGCACCGCATCCGCCGGTCAGCACTGCAATGTTGGGCGAGGCCGTGTAACCGATGGCGGGAAATCCGCTCGGTGTGTAAGACGTTACACAAGCGGCCATAGACACGCGCGTTGTGTCGATCGAGGGGATCAGGCTATCGATGATCTCAACGAAATCATCGCGAACGGTTGCGTTTCCGCCTGAACGGAACCAGTCGCGAATCTCAGGGTCTGTGCGCAACGGGACATCCACGGGCTCACCACCAATCTTGAGATAGAACTTCCCATCCGGGTAACGCACCGGCGGCAAGAGATAGATATGCTTGCGCGGGTCGGCAGGCTCATAAATCAGCGATGGCATGCCCGCATAGCGATGCAGCTCGTCCTCGGGAATTTCGAAAAACGCTACTGTGCGGGCATAGACTTCCATCTCCAGCGCCTGCGGCAACAGCCCTTCGGCAATGGAAAAACCACCGGCCGCAACGATCACCTTCTCTGCGGTGTAGGTTTGGCCGGAACCGGTCGTCACGGTCGCAACCCCGCCCTGTTCCCGCACACTGATTGCGATGTCATCAATCCGCGTCGCACCGCGCTTTTCGGCGCTGACGATCTGCGCCCGCACCAGCTCGCGCGGATTGACCCATCCGGCATTGCTCTTCTCGAACACACCTTCGCATCCGTTCTCGAAAGCAAAATAGGGAAAGCGATCCGCAAGCGCCGCGTCATCCAGAATCTCGGTCTCGACACCCAGCGTCTCCGCCGCCGCGCAGACATTCTCGATATAGGAAAACCCCGTGCCACGCTTCTTGCCGACAATGAGGCAACCGACTTCGCCGTAAAATTCCACGCCGCTCTCGCGCTCGATCTCGGCGTATCTGGCAATGGAGCGATTGGCGAGCCGCGCCCAGTCTGCGTTGCTATCGATGGTCCGGGTAATGCGCGCCGCATCATAGTGGCTCGCAAAAACGCCGGTGTGGTTTTTGATATCGTCAGGCTCTCGCGGCCCGATCAGCGCAATGCCATCGCCGCTTCCAGCAAGATGACGCGCCGCAGCAGCCCCCATCATGCCTGCACCGACCACGATATATTTGAACTGTGTTGCCATGTTTGCGCTCACCGATTTTAGACTCTGTTACAAGGTGTTGTAGCGGTTTGGTGAATCGATTCCAGAGGTTTTGGGTTACGAAGATAGTTGAGAGCAGTGGGTGTGGCTTACCCCCCTCTGCCCTGCCGGGCATCTCCCCCTCAGGTGGGGAGATCGGCTAGAGGCGCGCTCCTCACTTCATTCGCAACGTTCGAGATCACCGAAAGCTCACCACGAGTCGATCTCCCCCCTTGAGGGGGAGATGTCCGGCAGGACAGAGGGGGGTGAACCACACCCGCCAACCTTAACCGTAAACACCCACCTCACACAAACACCGGCCCCACCTGCCCCGCAAAATCCTCTTCCGCCAGCTGCCCATCCAGCAAAAGCACCGCCCCCAGCCGTCCGATCTCATCGGAAGACTTGGCCGAAACAAAATTGCCACCAGTCAGCACCGCAATATTCGATGACTGCGTGTAACCGATATAGGGATATCCGGTGCGGGTGATGGATGCGACGCAGGAGCCTGACGTGAGCGGGCAGCCCTCAAGCTTCGGCATGAGTTCCACGGCCCGCTTCACCAGAAACGCGACCTCGCTCGCCGTCCCATCGGAGTGGAACCAGCTCACCGCGTCATCCAGCGTCTCGAGCCTGCCCTTCTCGCTTTCACCGCCGATTTTCAGATAGGTCTTGCCATCGGGATAAAGCACCGGCGGCAGAATATAGACGATGTCGTCAGCGTTTTCCGCCAGCACGATTGTGGACGGCATATCAGCGAAATCGCGCTGCTTTTGCTCGTCCAGTTCGAAGAACGCAATGGTCCGGCCTGTTGCCGCCATATCGACTTTCGAGGGCAGAAGATCGGCCATGTTGGTGAAGCCACCCGCCGCAACGATCACCTTTTCCGCCGTGTATCGCCGTCCCTCCTCCGTGACCACCGTGACGCCAGAAGCGGTGTCATCGATTCTCACCACGGTCTCGCGCATCAGCGTGGCACCCTGGCTTTCGGCAATCGCGACCTGCGCTTTCACCAGCGCGCGTGGATTGACGTAGCCGGCATTGCGCGGCTCGAACCAGCCGTCGTGATCATCAGGCAAAGCAAACATCGGGAAACGCGCTTCGAGTTGCGAGGCAGCATATTCCTCGACCTCAAGTCCCAGCCGGTCCCGCGCTGCCATAGCCCCCGCTACATAATCGCCGCCCAGCCCTTTGCTATTGCCGGTAAAGAGGCAACCGGCCTCGTGGTAAAACCGAATGCCGCTCCTGGCTTCGATCTCGGCATAACGAGCAATCGAACGCTTCGCCAGTTCCGCCCAGACAGGATCACCATCGAAGCCGCGGGTAATGCGCGCCTCGTCGTAATGGCTGGAAAAGACGCCCTTGTGGCTCTTGATATCCACTGGCTCGGCAGGCCCAATCAAGGCCACGCCATCCGTCTGCGCTGAAAGATGCCGCGCCGCCGCCGCACCCATCATGCCTGCACCGACGACGATATATTTGAAATCCACCATGACCTTGCTCCCGCTGCCGAATGCGCTGCCTAGCAAAGTCAGGCCGCTTTCAAAAGCGGCAATCCTCATTCAGCTCTGCAGCAGTGCCTGCACCTTGCCGCAATAGCGCTTGGAAACCGGGTTCATGCGCGTGGCACCATGACCGGCATTGTAGCGGAGAATCGTGCTGCAGACCTGCCCGCCGCCGAGCTGGTGGGCGGTTGCCAGATATTGCATACCCCAGCGGATATTGGTTTCGGGATCGTAGAGCGCCTTGGTGGTGCCGCGATAGCCCATCATGCGCGCCGTGGCTGGCTTGATCTGCATGAGCCCAACTTCGCCAGCGCTGCCGCGCGCCTTCGGGTTGAAGCGGCTTTCGACCGAGATCACCGCATGGGCCAGATTGGTCGGGACACCGTAGCGCTTGGCATATTTGACGATGAGGTCGGAGTAGTTGTTCTTCAGACCGGTTGGAAGCGTCTTTTCGGGGATGGGATAGCCAGGCTTGCGGAAGTAGGTTTCCAGAGTGACGGTTTTGGTCTTCACTTCATCTTTGGCAAAAACGGGTCCACTCTGCGCGGCAAGCATGGCAAGACAAGCCGAGACAGCAACAATTAGTCTTCTCATTAGTATTAAGGGTCTCCGGGCGTGAAGACTTCAAGACCACCAGCGCAAAGCCGGGCCAACCGGAAAGTTCATCGGAACCATCCGTGATAAGTCCTCACCATTGATATTGACGACCAACGCTTCACACTGAAACATGTCGCGGTTTGATGAGGCTTATAAAGGGGTCTAATAAGGATTTACTGTGGCAAGGCAGAAAAAACGATTACCAAAGCCAACTTCAGGGGAACCTTTTTCTGAAAAACGCGTTTAAACGCCACGAAATTTCGGCAGCGCCGAGATCAGCCGGTGCAGCGTATCGATGGTGGAAAAGTCCGCGATACCATCCACCAGAGCGGGCCGGAAATGGCGCTGAAAGGCAGCTACCGCGCCTTCGGTCTTCTCGCAATAACTGCCTGTTATTTCAACGCCGTATCCATAGAGAGACAGCATGGATTGCAGGGCCTCCACCGGCTGACCGCTATCGCCGCGTTGAAAGAAACGACCGCCGCCGATGGGCGCAGGCGCCACCCAGTGCCCGATACCCTTCTGCGACAGGATGTCCCACGGGAATTTTTCGCCCGGATCGATCTTTCTGATGGGTGCAATATCGGAGTGCCCAAGCACCCGCTCCGGCGCGATGGACCAGCGCGCGCCGCAATCGCGACACAATTCGATGACCGCGTTAATCTGGGGTTCAGGAAACTCCGGCAGGCCTGCAGGGTGGCCCTGATTGGCGATCTCGATGCCAACAGAGCGGGAGTTGATGTCGTCAGCGCCATTCCAGGCGCTTTTGCCCGCATGCCAAGCCCGGCGGCTTTCCGGCACCATCTGCACCACGCGCCCGTCTTCATAAACGAAGTAGTGGCTGGAAACCTGGCTCTCAGGGTTACACAGCCAGGCAAGCGCGCCATCCGCGCTCTGCATGCCGGTGTAATGAAGAATGATCATGTCGGGCGCGCTAACATCGACCCTTTCGCCATGGTTGGGCGAAGGCACAACGGAAGCGCCCGCATAATCCGCTGTAAACTCACTCATGCGACGCGGCGTTCTTTCTCGATTGCCGCATAGGCGGCGTTGAGTGCCGCCATACGCTCATTCGCAGCCGCATGCAATTCCATGGGAACGCCACGTGCAATGAGCTTGTCCGGGTGGTGTTCCGCCACCAGCGAGCGATAACGCTTGCGAATATCCAGAAAATCGTCGGCTGGCGAAACACCCAGCACACGGTAGGGATCGCGTCCTTCCATATGCACGTGCCGCGCCATGATCATCTCGAAATGATCTTCGGTGATTCTGAAAATCTCTGCGATGCGTCCCAAAAACGCCAGTTCGCGCTCGTGAATCAGCCCGTCGGCCTTGGCGATGTGGAACAGACCGTCGATGACGCTTTCCAGCATTTCGCAGTTCTGATCACCGGAACCGCAGAGGCCCGCCAACCGCTCCGCATAGGCCTCGTAACCGGCAACGTCCTGACGCGCCAGATTATAGAGCCGCGCGACGTTTCTGGCTTCTTCCTCGGGAAAATCGAATATCTGGCGAAACGCCTTCACTTCGGCATCGTTCACCATGCCATCAGCCTTCGCCATCTTGGCGGAAAGAGCGATGATTGCGACGGAGAAAGAGACCTGACGACGGGTTTCCGGGTCGCCTTCAAAGACGGTGCGAACCGCCTCGATAACACGGCCAAGCACGTTACCTGCTGCATCGCCGATTGCGCCGAGCAGCCGTTCCCACAAAGATGAAAGTTGCAAACAGGCGAAATCGTACATCATGCCTCCCAGCATACGGCCCCTACGGTTGATTGCAATATGCATAAAGGTCGCATGTCATTAACTTTTCTTCATCTTGAGATCATATCGGCTGACATTGATTTCTAATACGCTCCGTGGTGCAAATCGGTTTTCCACAGGTCGGCATTATCGTCGCGGCTGCGGTATCAATTGAAACGATTATATCGGCTAACTCATTCAATCGCTTTGAAATTCCGCGATTTTCTTGAGAAATTCACTTTACATGCCACATTCTCTCACGCATCCATTTGCCACACCTTATCTCTGCAATGAACACGAAGGAGAGCCACGATGGCTAAACAGAAAGTCGCAATGTTGACCGCAGGCGGTCTCGCGCCCTGCCTCTCTTCCGCCGTGGGCGGACTGATCGAACGCTACAGCGACATTGCACCAGACATCGACATCGTGGCTTACCGCTCCGGTTATCAGGGCGTTCTTTTGGGTGACAGCATCCAGATCACCAAGGACATGCGCGAAAAAGCGCCTCTCCTGCACCGCTACGGTGGTTCGCCCATCGGCAACAGCCGCGTGAAGCTGACCAACGCCGCAGACTGTGCCAAACGCGGCCTCGTCAAGGAAGGCCAAAATCCCTTGGCCGTGGCAGCAGACCGTTTGGCAAAAGACGGCGTAACGATTCTCCACACCATCGGCGGCGATGACACCAACACCACGGCAGCAGATCTAGCCGCCTATCTCGGCGCCAACGGCTACAACCTCACCGTCGTCGGCCTGCCAAAGACGGTCGATAACGACGTCGTGCCGATCAAGCAGTCGCTCGGCGCATGGACAGCCGCCGAAGTCGGCGCGAATTTCTTCGACAATGTCAGCAACGAGCAGAGTGCTGCGCCCAAGACCTTCGTCATCCACGAAGTCATGGGCCGTCACTGCGGCTGGCTGACGGCAGCCACAGCCCGCGCTTACATTCAGAAGACCAAGGGCAATGAATATGTCGAAGGCCTCCTGATGGGAGAGCAGCTAAAGAGCATCGATGGCCTCTATCTGCCGGAAATGGCCTTCGACATTCAGGCCGAAGCAGAACGGCTGAAGAAGATCATGGACAAGACCGGCTTCGTCACCCTCTTCGTTTCCGAAGGTGCGGGCCTCGATTCCATCGTTGCCGAGCGTGAAGCCGCAGGCGACACCGTCAAGCGCGACGCCTTCGGTCACGTCAAGATCGACACGATCAATGTCGGCGGGTGGTTCCAGAAGCAGTTTGCGGGCCTCATCGGCGCGGAGCGGACCATGGTGCAGAAATCCGGCTACTACGCCCGCTCCGCCCCGGCCAATGGCGAAGACCTTCGCCTCATCCAGAGCATGGTCGATCTGGCCGTGGAAAGCGCCCTGAACAAGGTTTCCGGCGTGACCGGTCATGATGAAGACCAGGGTGGCAAGCTGCGCACCATTGAATTCCCGCGCATCAAGGGCGGCAAGCATTTTGATTTGTCGGCAAAGTGGTTCGGTGAGGTCATGGACCACATCGGCCAGCCCTATAAGGCTGCGTGATTATTCGCAAAAGCGCTTCTTTATGCCGCATTATGTGGTTACGCTAAAATACTGTGGCGTAAACACACCGCTCTCGACGTTATGAACTTTCAGCCCAGAAATCCGTTTCGGTTTCTGGGCCGATGTTGTAGGTTAAAAGAAAATGACGTCGGGGAGGGCAAGGAGGAAAGCATATGTCCGCACAAGTCTGGCTGGTCTTTTGTGCAGCCTGTGCCATTCTTTTCGCGCTGCCCTCGCCCATTTCCTATAAAGTCGCGAGCTATGCCGCCATACGCGGAAAGCGCGCGCTGATTGCTGCCGTAACCGGCGCCACCATCGGCATCGTCACCACCATCACAGCCGCATCTATTCTGGTTGCTGGCGCGGAATTTCTCCCCTCAACCGTTCTCGATATCGTTCAATGGGCCGGAACCGGCTGGCTGATGCTGTTCAGCCTGTGGACCATTGCGACGCCTGCGGCACGCGAGGCCAATGCCGATAACGACAATCTGCGCGGCAAGAGCTTCGGCACCATTTTTACCGATTGCTTCGTGCTTGCCGCCCTTCGCCTGCGCTATTTCGGCTTCTTCGTTGCCTTCATCGTACAATTCGTCAACGGCACCCGCGACGTCGTTGAAATGGTGTCGCAAATGCAGGCGGTCGCGCTGCTGATTGCCTTTGCCTGCCTGACGATTCAGGCCTCGTTTGCCCGCCTGACAATCCGCTCCGTGCGGCGCATGTCGGTCACCAAAAAGCTGCGTAATCCCAAGAGAACGCACTTCATAGCGGGCCGCGCCGTGACCGCCGGATATCGCCGGATCGCTGCTTAAGCAATTGCTGTTCAGTCGCCGCTTGCCGGAATCCTTACGATAGGTTAATGATCGCCGGATAGGGACTGCCTGCTTCGCTTGAAACGGGGGTATCAAGCGACAGGCGCACTCAAGGGCGGCAGCATGAAAATTTCTGGCAGTTTACGCCGAAAATCGGCTCTACTTTTGTCGTCCACGGTGGGCATTGCGCTGACACTGGCAGGATGCACAAGTGTTGAAGTTGCATCCAAAGGCGATATTGCCCAGCCCAAAATAGCATCTGCCCCGGCCACGCCGGATAGCACCGCCGCCCAGACGGCAGCCACCACAACCACCGAAAAGACGCAGGAAACCGCAGCCGCCACTCCGGCAGGCGCGACCTCTACCCTGCCCGGCACGGCACCGGCCACCACACAAATCGCAGCCAATTCCGCAGCAGAAGCCCTGCCTTCAACCGCCGCCGTCAAGGGCGGTCGCGTTGCCCTTCCCCCAGCCTCGGAAATTGCCGCTGCGGCAGCAGCATCCGCCATCGACGCACAAATACAGCCGCAGGCCGCAACCCAGCAGGTTGCGCTCGCAGCGCCAGCGGCGGCAACGCCAGCAGTCGCCGCCGTCGCGCATCAGACAAGCACCGCTGCCACTCTTCCACAGGTCGTTGCGCTGAAGGGCGGCTTCCCGCCTGCGCCTGGCGCACCGGGCACGCCATCGGCAGCCCCCATACCGCTGACCGAAGAAATGATGAAGCAGCAGAGCGTCATCCCGGTTCCGAAACCGCAAGGCGCCATGCTCGCCTATGCTTCGGCCCCGCAAAATGCAGCGCTTGCCGCCATCAGCACCCGCGAGAGCCTGACAACTGCGCCGGACGCGCCCACAATGATGGGCCGTCAGCAGCTGAGCGGCCTCATCACCAAATACGCGACCATGTATAATGTGCCCGAAGATCTGGTGCACCGCGTGGTCATGCGTGAAAGCCGCTACAATCCCCGTGCCGTCAACGGCGGCCATTTCGGCCTCATGCAGATCAAACACGCCACCGCCCGCTCCATGGGCTTCGACGGCCCGGCGTCTGGCCTGTTCGATGCGGAAACCAATCTGAAATATGCCGTGAAGTACCTGCGCGGCGCCTGGCTGGTGGCCGACAACGACCGCGACAATGCCGTTCGGCTTTATGCTCGTGGATATTATTACGATGCCAAGCGCAAGGGCATGCTGCACGTTCTGCGGAAGTGACGGCGACTCGGTCTTTTCCACACTTTAAATGTCGGCACTTGCGGCCTACCCCCCTCTGCCCTGCCGGGCATCTCCCCCTCAAGGAGGGAGATCGAATCGTGGCGAGCTCTTGCCCATATTGAACGTTGAGGATGAGATGAGGTGCGCGCGCCCAGCCAATCTCCCCACCTGAGGGGGAGATGTCCGGCAGGACAGAGGGGGGTGAGCCAAGCCCTCCAACGTTTAACGAAGCATCCACACCCCGTCATCAAACTGTTGCGTCACAGCGCTAAACGCCTCTCAACCGAACGAGAGGTGGAATCATATGACGGGTGTCGCGCCGAAAACCGGTTTCAGCAAAAACGTAAAACTCAAAGCCGCGCTGCTGCAGCACAAGGCATTGTCCACCAGTGGCATGTCCGAGCGCCTGTTCGGCGTGCTGTTTTCCGGCCTTGTCTATCCGCAAATCTGGGAAGACCCGGCAGTGGATATGGAAGCCATGGAACTGCGGGATGATCATAGCATCGTCACCATCGGCTCGGGCGGCTGCAATGTGCTGGCCTATCTCTCGCGCAATCCGTCGCGCATTGATG
The DNA here is from genome assembly GCF_040427045.1 of Agrobacterium vacciniicorymbosi. Classification (NCBI taxonomy): domain Bacteria; kingdom Pseudomonadati; phylum Pseudomonadota; class Alphaproteobacteria; order Hyphomicrobiales; family Rhizobiaceae; genus Agrobacterium; species Agrobacterium vacciniicorymbosi. Next base: position 118,437 of record NZ_JBETMF010000009.1, on the reverse strand, counting down.
TCGTGGATCTCAACCCGCATCACATCGCGCTCAACAAGCTGAAGCTCGCCGCCTTCCGCCACCTGCCTGCGCATGGCGATGTCGTGCGCCAGTTCGGCGTGGCCAATGTCCGCTCTAACAGCGATGGCTATGATCGTTTCATTGCGCCGAACCTCGACGCACAGACCCGCGCCTACTGGTCGAAGCGCACGCTGACCGGTCGCCGTCGCATTTCGGTCTTCAACCGCAATATCTATCGCACCGGCCTTCTGGGTCGCTTCATCGGCGCTGGCCATGTGCTGGCCCGCCTGCACGGCGTGAAGCTTCAGGACATGGCCAATGCCCGTTCCATGGACGAGCAGCGTCAGTTCTTCGATGAGAAGGTAGCACCGCTCTTCGACAAGCCAATGATCCGCTGGCTGACGAAGCGCAAAAGCTCGCTCTTCGGCCTCGGCATTCCACCGCGTCAGTATGACGAACTTGCAAGCCTTTCGGATGGCAATACCATCGCACCGGTTCTGCGCCAGCGTCTGGAAAAACTGGCCTGCGACTTCCCGCTGAAGGACAATTACTTCGCATGGCAGGCCTTCGCTCGCCGCTATCCGCAGGCGCAGGAAGGCAATCTGCCGGACTATCTGCGCGATGATTATTATCAGGCGATCCGCGAAAATGCCGCGCGCGTCCATGTCCACCACGCCACCTTCACCGAGCTGCTGGCCTCCAAGCCTGCCTCCTGCGTTGACCGTTACGTGCTGCTGGATGCGCAGGACTGGATGAGCGACACGCAGATCAACGAGCTGTGGTCGCAGATCAGCCGCACGGCGGCCCCGGATGCCCGTGTCATTTTCCGCACCGCTGCCGAAAAGAGCGTCATCGAGGGTCGTCTGTCACCGGATATCCGCGCGCAGTGGTCCTATCTGGCCGAGCGTTCGCAAGAGCTCAACGCCCGCGACCGTTCCGCCATCTATGGCGGTTTCCACATCTATCAGAGGGCGCAGGCATGAAGAGCATCGGCGACAATATCAGCCTTGGCGATATCAAGCACGCAAACCTGATGGACCGCATGTACCGCCACCAGCGGCACATCTATGACATCACCCGCAAATATTATCTGCTGGGCCGCGACACCACCATCGACAAGCTAGACGTGCCGCAAGGCGGCAACCTGCTGGAAGTCGGCTGTGGCACAGGCCGCAATCTTCTGCGCGCCTCGAAACTTTTCCCAACGGCAAAGCTCTACGGCCTCGATATTTCCGCCGAGATGCTGACGACGGCTGCCGAAAACTTCGGTGGCCACCGCGAACGCCCGGTACTGCGCGTCTCCGATGCCACCACCTTCCGGCTCAGTGAATTCGGCCGCGCCAACGGTTTCGACCGCATCATGATTTCCTATGCGGTTTCGATGATCCCCGAATGGGAAAAGGCCGTGGAACGCGCCGTACAGTCACTCGCCCCCGGCGGCTCGCTGCACATTGTCGATTTCGGCCAGCAGGAAGACTTGCCACGCTGGTTCCGCAACCTGCTTCAGGCATGGCTGACCAAGTTCCACGTCACACCGCGCGCCAATATGCGCTATGTGCTGGAAGCTCTGGCAGGCAGCCACAATGCGACGCTGGAGTTTGAGCCGATTGCGCGGGGATATGCGTGGCGTGCGGTGCTGACGCTGCCGAAGGGCTGAGGTCGAAACATAACACATGGCAGTGGTTGTGGTTTCCCCCCTCTGCCCTGCCGGGCATCTCCCCCACAAGGAGGGAGATTGGCTGGGCGAACAGGCGGCGCTTCAATTTCGACGACAGAGTTTGCCAAGAGCTCTCCGCGAGTCGATCTCCCCACCTGTGGGGGAGATGCCCGGCAGGGCAGAGGGGGGCTAGCCACACCCACTGCCGTGTGCTGATTCGACGTTACGCTGAGCAGCAGAATTTCCCGCCACCCATCTTGCCATAACGGCTTGTTTACCCTGTTATGGTAAACAGGAGATTACGGCGCTTCTCACCAAGCAGCCGGCGGGAAAATCATACGTTCTGGGATCATCATGCAGCGGCTACTTCCGGCTCTATTATCAACCATGCTCCTGTTGAGCGGCTGCACCTCCACCAGTTATGATTTTCTGGAAACCGCCTCCGTCGCCAAGCCCCGCTTCAAGGATAATGACCCACAGGATTTCGGCTCCCGGTCGCCGCACAAGCACGAGGTCCACGGTATCGACGTGTCCAAGTGGAATGGCGATATCGACTGGGCGACGGTGCGCAAATCCGGCGTTTCCTTCGCCTTCATCAAGGCCACCGAAGGCACGGACCGTATCGACACGCGCTTCGATGAATATTGGCGCGAAGCATCGGCGGCTGGCGTGCCGCACGCGCCCTACCATTTCTATTATTTCTGCGCGACGGCTGACGCGCAGGCGGACTGGTTCATTCGCAACGTGCCGAAGGAATCCATGAAGCTGCCGCCGGTTCTGGATGTGGAGTGGAACCCCGCTTCCCCCACCTGCAAGACACGGCCCGCGCCGGATGTGGTGCGCGCAGAAATGCAGCGCTTTCTCAGCCGCATCGAGACCTATTACGGCAAGCGCCCGATCATCTATACCAGCGTCGATTTCCACCGCGACAATCTGGTCGGCCAGTTCAAGACCTATCCGTTCTGGGTGCGCTCCGTCGCGGCCCATCCAACGGATATCTATAACGACCGGCAGTGGTCATTCTGGCAATATACCGGCACCGGCGTCATCCCCGGTATCAGCACGCCGACCGATATCAATGTCTTTGCCGGGTCAGAAAAGAACTGGCGCACATGGGTGGCCTCCACATCCAAGCCAAGAAGCTGATGATTGTGGCTTGATTTTTCCATCAGATACGGCAGATGTGCTGCGAAATAATCGCTTGGCGTTGGAAACAAACCGTCCGGTTACGCTTTTCCCACGTCTTGCCCACGCTTCTGCCAAAATCTTGGCGAACGCAGGGGCACCATTTCATTTGAGGAATTCGGATGTTCAGCTTCTCGCCACGCAGCTTCGCACTTGCTGCCAGCCTTTTCACATTGTCTTGCGGCTCCGCATTGGCCGTCCCCCTCGTTACCTCGCCGGATGACCCGAAGCAGGTCGCCTGCGGTGGCGATCTCAACACCTTCCTGCAAGGCGTAAAGACGGAAGCCATTGGCAAGGGCGTGCCCGCTGAAGCCGTAGACAAAGCGCTGGCTGGCGCACAGATCGACCAGAAGGTTCTGTCACGTGACCGTGCACAGGGCGTTTTCCGCCAGACCTTCCTCGAATTCTCCCAGCGCACCGTCAGCCAGGGTCGCCTTGATCTCGGTCGCAAGAAGCTTCAGGAATATTCCGCCGCCTTCAAGCGCGCGGACGATGAGTTCGGCGTACCAGCAGGCGTCATCGCCGCCTTCTGGGCCATGGAAACCGATTTCGGCGCCGTACAGGGCGATTTCAACACCCGCAACGCCCTCGTCACCCTCTCACATGACTGCCGCCGCCCGGAACTGTTTCGCCCACAACTGATCGCGTTGACTGAAATGGTGCAGCACGGCGATCTCGATCCGGCCACAAACACCGGCGCATGGGCAGGCGAAATCGGCCAGGTACAGATGCTGCCCAAGGACATCATCGCGTTCGGCGTGGATGGTGATGGCGATGGCCACGTCAACGTCAAGTCCAGCAGCCCGGATGCCATTCTGACGGCCGCAAAGTTCATCCAGCATCTCGGTTTTAAGAAGGGCGAGCCGTGGATTCAGGAAGTGTCCGTGCCGGAAAACTTGCCATGGGAAAAATCCGGTCTGGGCGGCACGCTGACGGCTGGTGAATGGTTCAACCTCGGCGTTGCCCCGCGCGATGGCAACAAGAACTTCTCCGCCCTGCCCGCCGCTCTCATTCTGCCGCAGGGCCGCAAGGGTCCGGCCTTCATCACCTACCCCAACTTCAACATCTATCTGGAATGGAACCAGTCCTTCATCTACACGACGTCCGCTGCCTATTTCGCAACCCGTTTCATGGGCGCCCCCGTCTACGCCAAGGGCAACCCGGAGCCCGGCCTTGACGATGCAGCCATGAAGGAACTTCAGACCAAGCTCGATGCCAAGACGCATGATGTCGGCAAGATCGACGGCATCCTCGGCTCCGGCACCCGCATCGCCGTCCAGCGCGAACAGCAGCGCCTCGGCCTGCCCGCCGATGGCTGGCCGACACGCGCCTTGCTGGACGCTCTCTAAGCCGTCCCATACGAAGATTCTCTCTGCAAACATCAAACGGCCGTGGCATTAACCACGGCCGTTTACTTTTTTTGCATTTCGCACCGACTTTTTCAGACTGTAATATAAGTTGTTTTTCAACACATTGGCGCCAAAGTCTCAGATATCATTGCCATTTTCGTGTGCACCGCATCATAAAATTCGCTTTTCAAGAGACACAAAACGGTCATAATGATTACTGTCAACGTAAAGGAGGCAGAGCATGGGACTTACAAATTCTCTTAATGCCTTAGCAGTCGGTGTGGCGTTTGCGTTTGTCGGAGTGATGCTTTTCATCTGACACGCATATTGCGTTATCGCGCACACCCAAAGAGTTGATCATCATAAGCCATTAAAAAAGCGCAGGTTTTTCGAAACCTGCGCTTTTTTCATTCTGATCGTCAGAATTCGAAATTGGCCTTACGCGGCTGATTTCCGCAGGGGGCGGTAGCCGACATTATCCAGCACTGCATTCACCAGCGGTGCGCGGTTCATCGTGTAGAGATGGAATTCGTTAACGCCGCGTCGTTGCAGGTCGAGAATCTGTTCAGCGGCAACATCTGCAGACACCTTGGCGCGTCCGACAGGGTCTTCATCGAAACCGGCAAAACGATCATCCAGAAAGGCCGGAACGCTGGTGCCGCAACGACCGGCAAAGCGCTTCAGCTGCGTGAGATTCTGGATCGGCATGATGCCCGGCACGACCGGAATGGTAATCCCTGCCTTAACGACGCGCTCCATATAACGCTCGAAAATGTCGTTATCGAAGAAGAACTGCGTCAGCGCGCGCGTAGCACCATTGTCGGCCTTGCGCTTCAGCATATCGATATCGATTGCATCGCTTTCGCTTTCCGGATGCTTCTCGGGATAGGCGGAAACGGAAATCTCGAAATCGGAAATCTCGCGCAGGCCACGCACCAAGGCGGCTGCATTCTCGTAACCTTCCGGATGCGGCTTGTAATCCGTACCGATGCCAGTGGATGGGTCGCCACGCAGCGCCACGAAATGCTTCACGCCAGCCTCGCGAAACTCCTCCACCACATCATGCACTTCCTGCTTGCTCGCATCCACGCAGGTCAGGTGCGATGCCGTTGGCAGTCCGGCAATGGAGATCATGCGCTGTACAGCTTGAAGCGTTGGAGCTTTCGTGGTGCCGCCTGCGCCATAGGTGACCGAAACGAAGTCCGGGTTCCAGCGCGAAAGCTCCTCGACAGTCTCCCAAAGCTGCACATCCATATCGGGGTTCTTGGGTGGAAAGAACTCGAAGGAGAGCTTGAAATTTCCGTTTGCGTGGCGATCTGCCTCAGTCTTCGTCATGTCATGCCCTCCCGGCGGAAAGAAGTGGTGCATCGATCGGCTCCTCGCCCGCAATCAGCAGACGTGGATCGCGCGCAACCCAGATTGTTACGTCGAGAGACTGGGCGGATGCCTTGCCGGAATGCAGATCGAACGCCTGCTCCGGTGTAAGGCCAGCCTTTTTCAGCCACTCTTCCATGGTTTGATGTGAAAAGCCAAGACGCACATGCGCATGGTCTTCGCGAAGATATTCCAGCGAATGCGGCGCCAGATCGATGATCACCAGGCGCCCATTGGGGCGCAGCATGCGCGCTGCTTCTGCAAGCGCCATTTCCGGGTGATCGAGGAAGTGCAGAACCTGATGCACCACGACAAGATCGAAATCCTGCCCTTCCAGCGGCAGGTTCAAGATATCGCCATGCCGCACGGAGGCGTGAGCAACACCGGCCTTATCCAGATTGGAGCGGGCAACGGAGAGCATATCGCGGCTGGCATCGATGCCGATTGCGCGGCGGTAGATGCCGCTGAAAAGCTGGAGAATACGGCCCGTGCCGGTGCCAAGGTCCAGCATGGAATCCACCGGCGTCGTGCCGATCAGTTTCAGCAGCGCGCTTTCCACTGCGTCATCGCTGACATGCAGGCGGCGAAGCTCGTCCCAGGCGGAAGCATTGCGGCTGAAATAATCCTGCGCCCGCTCGGCTCTCACCCGCTTGACGGCAGAAAGGCGCTCGAAATCCCGCAAAAGAACCGCATCATTGGGTGACGCGACAGAAAGAAGCTGTTTGACCAGCTCAGCAGACTTGCCATCCTGCTTCAAACGGAAGTATGCCCACGCACCTTCCTGATAACGGTCGATCAGGTCTTCCTCGGCCAAAAGCTTCAGATGGCGCGAAATACGTGGCTGTGACTGGCCCAGAATTTCCGTCAGGTCTGTCACCGTCAGGTCGCCTGCACCCAGCAGCGCAAGCAAACGAAACCGCGTCGTTTCACCCGCAGCCTTCAAAAGCCCCACCAGATTATCAAGCCCTAAAGCCAACACCACACCTCAAGCCAATCAACATATAAAGATATCTTTATACGATTGATGAGGAATTGCAAGAAGAGAGCATCCAACAGCGGTGGAAAATTAAGAGTTGGTGAATGCGTGAAGGCGCCGCTAGCATCACATCTCACTTCAGCAAAACCGCGCCCTTTCCCTCCGCCCCTAGCATGTCACCGGGGTTACGCAGAGGACAGTCTTTCACCGAAAGGCAGCCACATCCGATACAGCCTTCTAGATCGTCCCTCAGTTGCGTAAGCCTGTCGATCCGCCGTTGAAGCGTTGTGCGCCACGAGGCGGCAAGTCCTTTCCAGTCCTCTGCATTGGGCGCTCGCCCGTTGGGCAACAGAGACAATTCCCGCCGGATTTCCGAAAGCGGAATGCCCGCCTGCTGGGCAATCTTGATGACGGCAACCCGGCGCAACACCTCCCGCGGATACCGACGCTGGTTTCCGGCGTTGCGCGAAGCGGTCAGCAGACCCTTGGCTTCATAGAAGTGGATCGTGGAAACCGGCACGCCGCTGCGACTCGCCACCTCACCGACAGACAGTTCCCTATGAATATCCAATTTAACGCTCACGCCTCTTGACCTCAACCATAGTTGAGGTCCTATGAACCCTGTCAGCTCATCAATCAAGCGCCATTCAAGGCGTTTGTCACACCAACAGGAGTTGACCATGATCTCGATAAAAGGACTTTACGAGGCACATCTGACCGTTTCCAACCTCACGCGCTCAATCGAATTCTACCGCGATGTCGTCGGGCTCGAACTGGCCCACACCATTCCAGACCGAAACGTGGCCTTCTTCTGGGTCGGCGGGCCTGAAACATCCATGATCGGCCTCTGGTCGATCCACAGTTCGCCGCTACGTCTGAAACTGCATATCGCCTTCAAAACGACGCTCGACCAGGTCATCGCAGCGCCGGGCTATCTGCGCGGAAAGGGCATCATCCCCCGCAATGGCGCCGGTATCGAGATAACCGAACCCAGCGTCTTCCCGTGGATGCCGTCCGCAAACGTCTATTTCGACGACCCGGACGGACATCAGCTGGAATATATCTCAATCCTGCCAGAGCAAGCCCGGCCCGAAATTGCGGGAATGATGACGTTTTCGGAATGGGAACGGCTGGCAAAAGACTAAAGCCAACCGCAGAAAGCTCATGCGTCGTCAGACGGCCGGCGACGCATGAGTGCCCCTCAATTCAAATCCAGCCCCTCCTCAAGGATCGACGTCTGCACCGACGGGCGAGCTTTCACACGCTCGTACCAAGCCTGAAGGGCCTGCAATGCGTCGAATTGAATCGGCGCAGTGTAATAGGACTTCAGCCAGGGTGCCTGTCCCCAACCCGTCAGAGCAAAAAGGTAGGCGTCGGCGACGGTGAAGCTGTCGCCCATCAGAAACGGCTTATCGGCGAGATGATCGTTGATCCACGCAAAGCGCTTTTCCAGCTTTGGCTTTGCGGTCTTCAAATAATCCCCTGCCAACTGCGCATACAGCAACGGAATGAAGCCCTTATGGACCTCCGTTGAAAGGAAGCTCAACATCTCCTGGAGTTTGTACCGCTCGAATGTCCCATTGGCGGGCGCCAGACCCAGTTCGGGTTTCAGGTCCGAGAGATACTGAACGATAACAGTACCTTCCCGCAACACGTTGCCATCATCCAGTTCGAGAGCCGGAATGTAGCCATGCGGGTTGACGGTGTAAAAATTCTTGCCCTGCTCGGTCGTGTGGTCGCTATGATCGACTTTGATGAACTCGACATCGAGACCAAGTTCATTCGCGACGATGTGCGGCGAAAGCGAGCAGGCAGCAGGCATATAATACAGTTTCATATTGGAAAATTCTCCATGGATTTCACGATCCCCCTTGCGCTTGAAGAGGACGTGCCAACCCTGTAATTCATGCGGTATAAAAACGTAAGAACGCAAAAACTTGTCATCTAGGTACAAAAATTATACCTGGTATCATCGAGAGGCTCTTCAGATGAAAGACACCGTATCGGGCTGCTCCGTCGAAGAAGCCATGCATCTCCTCGGCGGGCGCTGGCGTCTGCTGATCGCGTCTTATCTTGTCGATGGGCAGAAGCGGTTTAACGAATTGCGCAGGCTGATGCCGGGCATTTCCCAACGCATGCTGACCCTTGATCTGCGCGCACTTGAAGAGGCAGGACTTGTCCAGCGCACCGTCTATCCCACAGTCCCCGTCAAAGTGGAGTATGCACTGACAGAGGATGGGAGACGAATGGAGAAAGTCGTGACCGTGGTTCAGGAATTTGGTTTGTGGCTGAAAGCGCGCAGGGCGGCTTGAAGGCTACGGTGCTATGTGGCTTTCGCAAAAGAGGCGGCTATCGCCGCCTCGTTGAATTTTCGCGCTTAAACTAAAAACGCTTCCCGTTCAGGCACCACGGCCAGCGCCGTGTTGCCTTGTGGTATCGGGAACGCTGCGGGCCAGCCGCAGCGCGCACGGCTGGTTAAGCTGCCCACCGTCCAGATGACGCAGCCCGCCGTCCACTCTCCTGTCCCAACTGGAAGTTTGACAGCAGGTCGTTCAGGTTGGCGCTTTCCTGTGCCAGTGAAGCACCCGCTGCATTCATCTCTTCCACCATCGCCGCATTCTGCTGCGTGGCCTGGTCCATGTGGTTGACGGCGGTGTTGACTTCGGCAAGTCCAACGGACTGCTCCTGCGCAGCCGTGGCAATCGCTTCCATGTGAACATTGACCGATTGTACCAGTTCGGCAATCTCGCCCAGTCCTGTTCCGGTATCGCTGACGAGACGAACGCCCTCACCCACGGCGATTGCCGAATTACCGATCAGTTCCTTGATCTCCTTGGCCGCCTTGGCAGACCGTTGCGCTAGTTCGCGCACTTCCTGCGCAACCACCGCAAAGCCCTTGCCAGCCTCGCCCGCACGTGCAGCTTCCACACCGGCATTCAACGCCAGCAAGTTCGTCTGGAAGGCAATTTCATCGATGACGCCGATGATCTGGCCGATCTGTTTGGAGGAGTCTTCGATCTTCTCCATCGCCGCAACTGCATTGCGCACCACGTCGCTGGAGTTGCTGGCTTTTTCGCGTGCAGTCCGCACCACGCCACGCGCTTCTGCGGAACGCTTGGAGGTGGACGTCACATTTGCGGTGATCTGCTCCAGCGCCGCTGCGGTTTCTTCCAGTGATGCCGCCTGCTGTTCCGTGCGCTTGGCCAGATCGTCCGAAGCGGAGGAGATTTCATGCGAACCGCTGGTTACGGTAGAGACCGACTGGCCAACGCTTGATAGCGTTTCGCGCAATTGACGCACGGAGCTGTTGAAATCCTGACGCAGCGCTTCAAACTGCGACGTCAGAGGCTCGTTTAGCTCGCAGAGCAGGTCGCCCGCAGCAAGACGCTTCATGCTGACGGCGAAGGTGCTGGTCGCCTGCACAAGCCGTGCTTCAGCTTCGGCTTCGGCAGTGCGCTGTGTCGCCACGCGTTCCTCTTCCGAGCGCTGACGGTTGATTTCCGTCTCGGCTTCCAGCTGTTTGTTTCGAATGGCAGCCAGTCGGAACACCTCGACGGAGCCTGCCATCTTTCCAATTTCATCCTTGCGATCGGCAAATGGAACGTCGAGCGCCGTGTTGCCACCGGCCAGATCGTTCATTGTGGACGTCAACGCACCAATCGGACCCGCAACCCGGCGCACGACGATCAGCATTCCGGCGACGGCGACGATGGCAGTGACCAACAGCAAGGCGCCATAGAAGACAACATCGGAGAAAGCGGAATTCGCCAGCGTGTTGGCTTTGTCATTGACCAGTTTCAGCGACAGGACGACAACTGCGGCAATCGGAGCCTGAGATTTTGAACTCGGTGTGATCCACGCATCGAGCGAAACGTCCAGCGCCTGCCCATTCGTGGCCGCCTTGAACATATCGGCTCGCATTTGAGAGACAGAGCTGTTGAAATAACCCGATTCAGCAGCGGACATAGCCTGTTTCAGCTCATCCGGCGTCGAAGGATGATCGATGAGAACGCGAACCTGTTTCCATGCCGCATTAACGGAGGTGTCCTGGGCTACCAGATCGACAATTTCATCGCGTGAAAGCGGCGTCTTCAGCGCAGCAGCCTTGTTCAGAACAATGTTCTCAGCACCCGCAGCAGCACGTGCAGCCCATGCGTTGTAACGGATCTGAAGAAGGTCCATCAAGCTGCTGTCCAACAGACGAATTTTCGCTTCGGTATATTGCGAGCTCTTTTCAAGATGCTCGAGAACGCCGCTTCCGAAACTCAACTGCTTCGCGTTGACGTCCTTGTCACGGCTCTGCATATCCATCGCCAACTGCGTATCGATCGCCTGCCTCATGGAGACGATTGTATCGTAGTTGGTCTTTATCTTGTTCAGCATATCGGTGAAGTCAGGCTTGTTCACAGCCACGATCGATTCCGTAATCGCCTTCATCGCATCGTCGACCTTCTGGCGATCGACCGGAATCTCCTTCTGGGTCGAGGCAGCTTTTTCCGGCACCGTGATGAAAACGGTGTTCGAATGCCCGCGCTCCAGACGATAGTTCAACAGGAAGTCGAACAAAGCTTTGTCCACTGCCGTCAATGCAGCAACATCGCGGAAGTTACTGAAATTGTTATATGAAACGTAAAGCGACCGAGTAACCATGCCGCCAAGCGCTACACTTATGACAAGAAACACGGTGACAAGAATATTTCTGATGGAAAACATTGCGACCCCTACACCCCCTCTAGGAAACTAATCGCAATCTCTCAAATCGAATATAAGAACGTGTTAAAATCATTATCCCCAAGAAGATAATTTTGAAAATTCTCCCTTCACTTCGCTCTCAAAATAATGCGCGACTAAAAAAGAGAAAGCCGCTGGGCAATGACTGCACAGCGGCTTTTGACTTTTGTTATTTCTGAAGCAGATTACCGCGTCAGACGCTTGTAGGACTGGCTACCGGGGTTGAGCGCGTCAGCGCCCAGACGGCGGACCTTGTCCTGTTCGTAGTCTTCGAAGTTGCCTTCGAACCATTCCACATGGCCGTCGCCTTCGAAGGCGAGGATGTGGGTGGCAAGGCGGTCGAGGAACATTCTATCGTGGCTGATGATGATGGCGCAGCCGGCGAAGTTTTCGAGGGCTGTTTCCAGCGCGCCGAGTGTTTCCGTATCAAGGTCGTTGGTCGGTTCGTCGAGAAGGAGAACGTTACCGCCGGCCTTCAGCATCTTCGCAAGGTGAACGCGGTTGCGCTGACCACCGGAAAGGTTGCCCACCTTCTGCTGCTGGTCGCCACCCTTGAAGTTGAAGGCGCCGCAGTAAGCTCTTGAGTTCATATCGAACTTGCCGAGCTTGATGACTTCGGCACCGCCGGAAATTTCTTCCCAGACGGTCTTGTCGGCTGCAAGCGCATCGCGGCTCTGGTCGACGTAGCCAAGCTGCACGGTTTCACCGATGCGAACCGAACCGCTATCGGGCTTTTCCTGACCGGTGATCATCTTGAACAGCGTCGTCTTACCGGCACCGTTGGGGCCGATGATGCCGACGATACCGCCCGGCGGCAGCTTGATCGACAGATCGTTGATCAGCGTGCGGCCTTCAAAGCCCTTGACGATGCCTTCCATCTCGATAACCACCTGACCCAGGCGCTCCGAAACCGGAATGATAATCTGCGCGTCGCCGGGACGCTGTTTGTCGGCGGCATCCACCAGTTGCTCGTAGGACTTGATACGGGCCTTGGACTTGGCCTGACGTGCCTTCGGGCTGGATGCGATCCATTCCTGTTCACGCGAAATCGCCTTCTGGCGGCCTGCATCTTCGCGGGCTTCCTGCTGCATACGCTTGGCTTTCGCCGTCAGGTAAGCAGAGTAATTGCCCTCGTAAGGAATGCCACGACCACGGTCGAGTTCGAGAATCCAGCCTGTGACGTTATCCAGGAAGTATCTATCGTGGGTAATCATCATCACGGCGCCGGGGTAATCGCGCAGGTGCTTTTCCAGCCACGCAATGGTTTCGGCGTCAAGGTGGTTGGTCGGTTCGTCGAGCAGCAGCAGGTCCGGCTGCGATAGAAGCAAACGGCAGAGCGCAATACGGCGGCGCTCACCACCGGACAGCAGCGTTACGTCGCTATCCTTTGGCGGGCAGCGCAGGGCTTCCATGGCCATTTCGACCTGCTGTTCCAGATCCCAGAGGTTCTGGCTGTCGATGATGTCCTGAAGCTTCGCGCCTTCATCGGCGGTCTCATCGGAATAGTTCATCATCAGTTCGTTGTAGCGGTCGAGAACGGCAGTCTTGTCGGCCACGCCAACCATGACGTTTTCAAATGCGTTCTTGGCCGGGTCCAGATGTGGTTCCTGCTCCAGATAACCAACGGTCGCACCTTCGGCCAGCCAGGCTTCACCGGTGAAATCCTTGTCCTGACCGGCAATGATGCGCAGCACGGTCGACTTACCCGCACCGTTGGGGCCGAGAATACCGATCTTGGCATCCGGGTAGAACGACAGGTTGACGTTCTCGAGAATCTTCTTTGCGCCGTAAGACTTGTTCAGCCCCGACATGTGGTAGATGAATTGGCGTGCCATTGTAGCGAATGCTCCACGTCAGTTTGGGAAAGTTGCCGCTATGTAGGGTAAATGAGGCTTTGGAGCAACCTCCAACCAAGAATAAGCAAGCGCCGGAGACGGGAATGGACGATATGATGTTTGGCGAAATCAACCGGCTGGAAAGCCCTTCCGGCGCAACCCTCGCCTACCGGCATCAACCCGCCACCGGCACGCCCCGTGGCATATTGATGATCTGCCACGGTCTAGTCGAGCATGCCGGGCGCTATCGCCGTTTCGCCGAGGTCATGTCGAAACAGGGTTTCGAGGTCTACGCCCACGACCATCGCGGCCACGGTCGCACGAAAGCGGATGAGGCCCCCATCGGGCGCTTTGCCTGGAAGGAGGGCGTGACCAAGGTCATCACCGATGTCATGGCAATGCGCACGCTGGTTGCCGAACGCCACCCCGGCCTGCCCATCATCCTCTTCGGCCACTCCATGGGCGGCCTCATCGCGCTCAACACAGCCGTCAGCAATCCCGGCAGCTTCGATGCCCTGTCGATCTGGAACTCCAACCTCAACACTGGCATCATGGGGCGCTTGGCGCAGGTCATTCTCAGAATAGAGAAAATGCTGAAAGGCTCGGATGTCCCCAGCGCCATCCTGCCCAAGACGACCTTCCGTATCTGGAACAGCAAGATGCCGGAAAAGCGCACCACGGCAGACTGGCTAAGCCACGACAAGGCTGCGGTCGATGCTTATGTCAACGATCCGCTCTGCCAGTTCGAAGCCAGCGTGTCGTTATGGCAGGACGTCTTCGAAATGTCCTATCGCGGCCCGAAACTCCTGTCGCGCCTGCCCAAAGACCTGCCCATCCTGCTCGTCAGCGGCAACGAAGACGCCGCCACCAACAATGGCCGCGAAATTGTCTGGCTGGCCCAGCAGTTCCGCAACGCAGGGTTCACTGCGGTCGAAGACCACATCTACCCCAACATGCGCCACGAAACCCTGCACGAAATCGGCTGGGAAGTTCCGGCAGCGGATTTTGCAGAATGGGCGAGGAAGGTGACGACGCTATAGTCCCCTCTTCCGTCACGCCGCATCCGGACAGCAGGTTCCAGCCGCAACGCTCCCGCCTTCCGTCATTCCGGCCCTGAGCCGGAATCCAGTCACCCCAAGTCTTTGGGGTGACAGACTCTTACGCCGCGCAGACGCGCGTCTACTGGGCCCCGGATCAAGTCCGGGGTGACGGAGCCCGAAACTGAAATCTGAGTGCAATATTGCGCACGATGGGCTTGCGCCTCGCCGTTCAACCAATTGCTGAAAGCACGCCACGCCCTTAAGCTCTGTTGGAGTTTACCTTATTTCCAAATCGGAATGCCCCCATGAGATAATATCACATGCGCGCAAAAGGTCGTCCGTCTATAAACTCCTCAAAAGAGTGAGACAGACATGGCCGAACCTTCCGATAAAAAACAGCCGCCTCTTGCAGGCATTCGTGTTATCGAGCTTGCGCGTGTGCTGGCAGGTCCCTGGGCGGGCCAGATGCTGGCGGATATGGGGGCCGATGTCATCAAGGTGGAGAGCCCTGATGGTGGCGATGATACCCGCGCATGGGGGCCGCCCTTCGTGGAAAGCACCGATGGCGACAATCTTTCTGCTGCCTATTACCACTCCACCAATCGCGGCAAGCGCTCCATCACCGTTGATCTGAAAACCGAAGAAGGTCGCCAGACCGTTCGACGTCTGGTCAAGACTGCCGATGTGGTGATTGAAAACTTCAAGCGTGGCGGGCTGGAGAAATACGGGCTGGATTACCAGTCGCTCCGGGCGTTGAACCCCAAGCTCATCTATTGCTCCATCACCGGCTTCGGCCAGACAGGCCCTTACGCGGATTTTGCCGGTTACGATTACATCGTCCAGGGCATGTCGGGCTTCATGTCGATCACCGGTGAGCCGGATGGTCAGCCGATGAAGGCGGGCGTTGCGGTGGCCGATATCTTCACCGGCATCTACTCCGTCACCGCCATTCAGGCCGCCCTCATTCACGTCATGAGAACGGGGCATGGTCAGCATATCGATATGGCGCTGCTGGATGTGCAATCGGCCGTGCTGGCCAACCAGAACATGAATTACCTCATCTCCGGCAAGGCACCCGTGCGGCTGGGCAATGCGCATCCGAATATTTCGCCCTATGAGGTGGTGCCGACCGCTGATGGCTTCCTCATTCTCGCCGTCGGCAATGACGGCCAGTTCCGCCGCCTGTGCAAGATCCTCGGCATCGATGCCATTGCTGATGACGAACGTTACGCCACCAACAAGGCCCGCGTCGCCCACAAGGTCGAGGTGCGCCAGATCGTTTCCACCGAAACACTGAAATGGACGAAGCGCGACCTGCTGACGGCTTGCGAAACCAATGCCGTGCCCGCCGGTCCCATCAACTCCATCGAGGAAATGTTCGCCGATCCGCAGGTAGAGGCCCGTGGCCTGCGCGTCGATCTGGAAGCAGCCGATGGCACCGTCATTCCGGGCGTCCGCACACCCATCATATTGTCCGAAACGCCTTTGCATTATAATCGACCAAGCCCTCGCCTCGGCGAGCATCAGGATGAAGTACTGGCCGAGTTGAGAGACATCGAAAGGAACATTGCGCCATGAAGAGAACCGGCGGACAGTTGATTGTCGAAGCCCTGAAAGCCAACGGCGTTTCGCGTGTTTCCTGCGTGCCGGGCGAAAGCTATCTGGCCGTGCTGGATGCTCTCTACGAAAGCGGCATCGAAACGGTCGTCTGCCGTCAGGAAGGTGGCGCGGCGATGATGGCAGATACCTGGGGACGCCTGACCGGCGAACCCGGCATCTGCATGGTCACACGCGGCCCCGGCGCGACCAACGCGGCTGCTGGTCTGCATATCGCCATGCAGGATTCCATTCCGATGATCCTGTTCATCGGCCAGGTGCAGCGCGATGCGCGTGAGCGTGAAGCCTTTCAGGAGGTCGAATATCGTCGCGCCTTCACCGAATTCGCCAAATGGGTCGGCGAAATCGATGATGCCCGCCGCATCCCGGAATTCGTCACCCGCGCTTTTGCCATCGCAACCTCCGGTCGCCCCGGCCCCGTGGTGCTGAGCCTGCCCGAGGATATGCTGGTCGATCTGGTCGACGCACCGGACGCCCAGCCCTACACACCCGTCGAAAACCACCCCGGCCCCAAACAGATTGTCAAATTCGCCGAGCTGCTAGGCGCTGCCAAACGCCCCATGGTCATCGTCGGCGGCACCCGCTGGACCGAAGACAGCGTTGCGAAATTCAAGACATTTGCCGAAACCTTCAAACTGCCCGTCGGCTGCTCTTTCCGTCGTCAGATGTTGTTCGATCATCTCAGCCCATCCTATGCGGGCGATGTCGGCATTGGTATCAACCCGGCGCTGGCAAAGGAGATCAAGGACGCTGATCTCATCGTGCTATTGGGCAGCCGCATGTCGGAAATGCCGTCATCGGGTTACACCCTGCTCGACATCCCCTACCCGTCGCAGACGCTGGTGCACATCTTCCCGGATGCCGAAGAGCTTGGCCGCATGTATCGCCCCGATCTCGCGATCTGCGCCTCCGCCAGCGACTTCGTGGATGCAATCGAAAGCCTTGATGCGCCGCAAAACCACGTCTGGGCAGAACGCACCGCCGCCATGCACGATGCTTATCTGAAGTGGTCTACCCCGCCAAAGACTGGCCCCGGCCCGGTGCAGATGGGCCCGATCATGGACTGGATCGAAGCCAATACCCCCGTTGACGCCATCTTCACCAATGGTGCTGGCAATTACGCCACTTGGCTGCATCGCTTCCACCGCTTCCAGCGGTTCAACACGCAGTCCGCGCCCACCTCCGGCTCCATGGGCTACGGCCTGCCCGCCGCCGTCGCGGCAAAGCATCTGTTCCCGGACCGCGAAGTCGTCTGCTTTGCGGGTGACGGCTGCTTCATGATGCACGGCCAGGAATTCATCACCGCCGTGCGGTACGGCCTGCCGATCATCACCGTGCTGGTCAACAACGGCACCTACGGCACCATCCGCATGCATCAGGAACGGGAATATCCCGGCCGCGTCAGCGCCACGGACCTCGTCAACCCCGATTTCGTCGCCTTCGCCAAGGCCTATGGCGGCCATGGCGAAATCGTTGAGAAAACGGAAGATTTCGGCCCGGCCTATGAGCGTGCGCGTGCCAGCGGCAAGCCTGCGATCATCGAGGTGAAGCTCGACCCGGAAGCGATTACGCCTGCGCGGACACTGACGCAGATTCGTGAGAGGACGTAATCGTTGCTGACGCCCTTTCCGCCGTCATCCCGCACTTGATGCGGGATCCAGCCGGCTTGCGTCTGCAAGACGAAAAGAGTTCTTTCAGACCAAGGACTTGGTCTGACTGGATCCCGGATCAGGTCCGGGATGACGGAGGTCGTGGAACGCTATTCACGAGTTGACTGGCCGTTGTGCCGGGCTATACCGCGACTGGCTACGGAGACAACAATGGCAGACACGACAATCCCACCCATCACACCACGCAGCGCAACCATCGAACCCTCAGCCGGTGCGCCGTTCGAAGCCGTGCGCGTGGCGCGGGACGTACTGCACACCTGCCGTATCGCTGGGCTCGCGACGATCGATCCGCAAAGCGGTTATCCCTACAACACAGCCACGAACATCGCCATTGAGCCGGATGGCACGCCGTTCTTCTTCGCAGCCCGGCTCGCCCTCCACGCCCGCAACATCGAAATGGACCCGCGCATCTCGCTGGTTCTCGCACCTTTCAGCAAGGGCGATGCGTTGACATTGCCGAGACTGACGCTGGTTGGAAAGGCCCTGCTGATGGGTGATGACGAGGTCCCGCTTGCCAAGGCGCGCTACATCGCCCGCTATCCGAAAGCCAAGCTCTACCTCTCGCTACCGGACACGCAGCTTTACCGCCTGAACATCGAAGGTGTACAAATCAACGGCGGCCCTGCCCGCAATGCCAGCAACATCACACCAGCCGATTTGCGCACGGACCTTTCCAGTTCTGAAGGGCTTGAAGCCGAAGTGGATCGCCTTAACGCCATCAAGGGCGAGGCATCACGTCTGGCGGTTCTGGCGGGTAAGAAAACCGGGGCGTGGAAAATTACGTCTGTCGATCCGGATGGGATTAATCTTGCATCGGCTGGCGATCTTGCCCGGCTGTGGTTTGACGAGCGCGTGACGAATGTGAATCAACTTGGCAAGGCGCTGAATCGAACTTCGAAGTGATGGAGGTAAGGAATTCAAAATTAAGCAGAATTCCTTGCTGTATGGCGAAATAGCAAACGGCGGCGGGTGTGGCTTACCCCCCTCTGTCCTGCCGGACATCTCCCCCTCAGGTGGGGAGATTAGCTGGGCGCGCGCTCACCGGTCATCTCAGACGTTGCACAGGGCGACGAGTTGTTTTGCAGGAGCCCTCCTCTGACGCTACAATTGGAGCGGTGAGTGAGCATCTTGCCGATCTCCCCACCTGAGGGGGAGATGTCCGGCAGGACAGAGGGGGTGAGCCACACCCACTGCCACCTGCTATTGTAAACCAGCCAACAAAAAAGCCGGCCACAAGGACCGGCTTTATCGTCAAATGCTCAAGCCACTCAAATAGCAGCGGTCACGATAAACTCAACCTTATAATCCGGCGTAGCCAACGCTGCTTCGCTGGTCGCGCGGGCTGGTGGGTTGGCGGGGTCGATCCAGCCTTCCCAGACGGCGTTCATTTCGCCGAAGGTGGACATGTCGGAGAGGTAGATGATGGTCTGGAGAACCTTGGACTTGTCGGAACCGGCCAACGCCAGCAGGCGGTCGACTTCGGCCAGAGCGGATTTGCTCTGTTCTGTCACGGACGTGCCTTCACCGACCTGACCTGCGAGGTAGACCGTGTTGCCGTGAACGACTGCGCCGCTCATGCGCTTGCCGGGTTCGATACGCTTGATGCTCATGCTGGAAACTCCTGTTGGTCGTCTTTTGCAGATGGCTGGAACTCAGCCGCGGATATGATGGGTCTTTTCGTAAATGGCCGTGGAGCGCGCGCCGGAGCGGCAAAAGCCCAGCATCGGGCGCTGAAGCTCGTCCAGCGCATCCACCATGCCGGCTACGGCATCGGCATCCACGCCAAAACGACCGACGGGCACATGCACGATGGCAATGCCCAGTTCTTCGGCGCGTTCGGCAATATCGGCAAACAGCGGCTGGCCGTCTTCTTCACCATCGGGGCGATGGCAGACGATGGACTTGAAGCCCTGCGCCTTGACCTCATCGAGATCGGCAACGCTGATCTGGCCGGTTACGGAATATTCGTCGTCGATACGCCTGATATCCATCTTCGTGTCCTCCGGTCGCGACGGCAACCGACCTTTACAGGCCGTGCCGTCCTAAAATCCGAAACCGGTGTAAGGGGTTAAATCCGGTGCGTCAATGACACGCTTTTCCAATTGCAGGCCCATTCAGAGAATAGAAAAGCGTAGAGCGTAACTGCGGCTCTCACCCGGCTGGAGAATGTGAAATTCACCCGCCTTCTCCAGCTCATCGCGGTCTACCCAGCGGTGCGAAACCGGCTCTATGCCCATGACATGCGCAGGCGTCTGCTGGTTTCGCCACATCTGAAGATAGGGCAGCGTATCGTTGCGGAACGCCACTTTTAGCGTTCGTCCGCCAAGTGCCGCAATCGGCCCAAGCGTCATCTCCGCCCAGTCTGCCCCCTGCTCCACCGGCACGCAGAATACGCCGCCCGGCTCCTCTCCAAAGCGCCAGCCAAAGCCACCACCTTCGAACATCGCGCCGGACAGGCGCACGTCGTCATCGAACAGCCTTGCACCGACATTCATGTGGTACATGTGAAAGACCGGACGTGCATGGTCGCTGGTATTGGTCACGCGGTCCTGCAAGCTCACTTCGCCGGTCGCCCCATTTATCCGCCACTCACGTTCCAGCAGCGCCGTTCCGCCATCTGCCAGCGTCACGGGAACCCTAGCGGCAGCACGCGCATTATGATCCGAGGCCTCCCAGTCGAGAATTTCGGCTGGATGGGCGGAAAACGAACCATGCAGAGGAAACTTGCGGCCACCGGCATCGTTTTCGATGGGTTGGGGGTGGCGAATGTGGTCAGGTCCGCAGGTAAACAGAAACCCTTCGAGAGAGTGATCGATTCGCGCATCTCCATCGTCGGGAATGGCCCGCCCCGGCGCGATATCAGTACCTTCGACCACGCAGGCGCCGATGTCGAAAACGGATGTTTCATCGAGAAAAATCGTGGGGGATTTCCCGGATTTCAAGGCTCGCATGCTTCCTCCTCACTGCCCAATTGACGTAGCGATCACGCAAAAGCTATCGCAACGTCAGGAAATTAAGATTGCGTTAACTTCGAATTCATCTTTTTCACAATAGGGTCAAGATTAACGTGTGTGTGTTGGGCAAGAACCCAAGGGATCGCAGAATCGTGAAACTTTTTATTAACGCAATGTTCTGTCTCGCCGTCGCGGCAACGCCGATGCTTGCACCGGTTGATGCCAGCGCGCAACAGCGACAGGTCTATCAGGAACAGCCCATGCTCGTCTCCCCCGACGGGCGTGTTCTTGAATTCATGCCCGACAGCCGCGACATCGTCATCAGTCGAGACCGCATGGGTCGCACGGTTTATTACGATCGCTATGGCAATCTGGTGGCAACGGAAATGCCGCGCGGGGCAACGCCGCGCCGTCAGGCCCAGCAGCAGGACCCGTATCGCGATCCCTATTACAATCAAAACGAGACCTACTACCCACCAGCCCCCGGCGGCCAGTATCGCGAACCGCAGCGTGACTATGGCTATCAGGGCGGCAACGGCAATGTGCAGGATTACCGCGAATATCGCGGCGATGGCAGCGACCGGAATGTGTATACCGGCTCCGTCGCCCGCCCCGGCGCTGTTGAAAGCGCACCGTTGAACCAGCCGATGCCGGGCGAAAGCACCGTTGAAGCCGTGCCTCAGCCGGACCATCTGATCGAGCGCAACCAGCCGGTTAAAGCGCCGGTCAACCGGTCGCGTCAGGAAATCGTGGCGCTTCAGGTGTTCCTCGACCGTCAGGGCATTTCGCCGGGCGTGATCGATGGCAAGATGGGCGACAACGTCAACAAGGCCATTGCTGCCTGGCAGGAAATGACCGGCGAGCAGCTGGACCCGAACAATACCGAGGACATTCTGGAGCGCCTGCGCAACACCGGCGGTCTGGCGATTGTTGACTATACGATAACGGCTGCCGATGCCGCTGGCCCCTACGTCGCCTCCATTCCGGATGACTATGCCGAAAAGGCGCAGCTCCCGGCAATGGCTTACACCTCGACATCGGAAGCGCTGGCTGAACGCTTCCACATGGATGAGACCTATTTGAAGGAACTGAACCCCGGCGTGGACTTCACTGTACCCGGCACCATCATCAAGGTCGTCAATCCCGGCGAAGCCAAGACAGGTCAGGTTGCCCGTATCGTTGCCCACAAGGGCATCAAGCAGGTCTTCGCCTATGACCAGGGCGGTGTTCTGATTGCAGCCTACCCGGCCACGATCGGCTCCTCCGATACGCCGTCTCCATCCGGAACCCATACGGTGGAGCGCATCGCGCTCAATCCGGGTTATACCTACAATCCGAAGATCAACTTCCAGCAGGGTCAGAACAACCAGATCCTGCAGATTCCGCCCGGCCCCAACGGTCCTGTCGGTACGGTCTGGATTGCGCTTTCCAAGCCCACCTACGGCATTCACGGCACGCCGGAGCCATCCAAGATCGGCAAGACCAACAGCCATGGCTGTATCCGCCTGACCAACTGGGATGCCACGGAGCTGGCCAAGATGGTTCGCCCCGGCGTTGTCGTTGAGTTTGCTGAGTAATCAGGTCACAAACACAAAATGCCCGGCCAAGTGCCGGGCATTTCTTTTTGGAGGCTGCTTATCCGAGACGGAGTCGACGTTTTTCTGACGCGCGTTCCGTCAGGAAAAATGCAAGGCCAGATGCGGGAAGCGCAAAGCCAAGCCACGACGCGGCAGCCCAATGGCCATGGGCATAGGCCCATCCACCCAGCGCCGAACCGGCGGCGCCACCCATGAAAAACGTCGCCATGAAGATGCCGTTGAGGCGGCTGCGAAACTCTGCGCCCAGCGTGAAGATCGCGCGCTGACCAAGCACCAGATTGGTGGTGACGGCAAAGTCCAGCACGATGGCTGCGACCACCAGCAATGCCAGTGACAGGTGCGATCCCTCCGGCGCAATATGGGTGATGAGGAACGCGGTTGCACCCGCTGTCAACGCAGCAAATGTCGCCGCCCATGTCCAGCCGCGGTCAGCCATACGCCCGGCAATGGGTGCGGCAACCGCACCGGCAGCACCGGCCAGAGCAAAGAGTGCGATTTCAGTCTGCGACAGGCGAAAGGCCGGGCCGCTCAGATAAAGCGGCGTCACCGTCCAGAACAGGCTGAAGGCTGAAAACATGCTGGCCTGATACAGCGCGCGCCGTTGCAGCAGACGTGTGTTGGCGGCAAGCTTGGCCATGGAGGCAAGCAGCGCAGTATAGGGCAGCTTCGCATCCGGCATACGGCGCGGCAACAAACGGTAGAGAACGGTTGCCAGCACAGCCATGACAGCCGCCGATATCCAGAAGACACCGCGCCATGACACGAAATCCGAGAGCACGCTGGAAACAGGTCGCGCCAGCATGATGCCGACCATCAGACCGCTCATGATGCTGCCAACGACCCGCCCGCGCGTGGCATTGGGAGTCATATGCGCTGCCAAAGGCAAGATCATCTGCACCGCAACGGAGCTTATGCCGACGAGGAAGACGGCCAGCAGAAACGGTCCCGCATGCGGCGCAAGTGCAGCACCAATCAGCGCAATCACCGCCATCGCAACCGTGGTCACGATCAGTTTTCTGTTTTCAATGAGGTCGCCCAGCGGCACCACGAACAACAGGCCAAGGCCATATCCGATCTGCGTCAGCGTCACGATCAGGCCTGTTGCGCCTGCCGAAATGCCAAGCTCTGCCCCAATGACGCCCGCCAGCGGCTGGGCATAATAAAGATTGGCCGCAACCAGACCACAGGCGGTGGCCAGCAGAAAAATCATGGTGGAAGAGAGCGTCTCTTCCTGTGCGGGCTCAGCGCCAAGCACCTTGGATGTCATGTTAAGTCTCCAATTCGGAAATAATCGTTTCCAAAATAAGCAAAAAAATTCAGTCGAATACCTTCATGGCAATATCGACCACTGCACTCAGTTCCTCCCGCGTCGGGGCGGTTTTGCCGACAACGCGAATTCCGTAGAGAATGCAAAGCGCGGTCTTTGCCAGCGCCCCCGCATCCCGATCAGCCGTAACACTGCCATCCGCCTGCCCTTCCCGTACGAGACGCGCCAAAATACGTTCGCGTGCTTCTATGGCGCCGCGCACGACGCGGGCCATGTCCTCATCCAGCGAAGCCAGATCAGCCGTGGCGCCAACGATGAGGCAACCGCGCCCGCCCGATTGACCGGCGGATGCATCGGCATAAAAATTCATTGTCGCCAGCAGCTTCTCCCGGCCATTCTTGCCAGCCCGGACAGCCGCTTCGAAACGCTGGGTCTGCACCAGCTTGTAGCGCTCGACAGCGGCAATGTAGATATCCTTCTTATCCTTGAAGGCCTTGTAGAGACTGCCCTGCGTCAACTCCATGGCCTGTGTCAGATCCCCCACAGAGGTCGCGTGATAACCGCGCTCCGAAAACACGCCGATGGCCTTGTCGATGGCCTGATCGACATCGAACTCACGCGGACGACCGCGCTGGCGTGTGAGGGTGGCAGGTGAAAGGTTCTGTGTCATGACGGCAATATAGGAAACGATCATTTCCAAATCAAGCAAAATAATACGCCCGGCTCGTGAGAGGTCCGGGCGCATCGAATTGGCTTGAAATCACGCCGCCTTGCGACCGAACATTTTCAGCACATTGCCGGAGCGAACGACGCGCACGGGCATCAGCCGCAGGACTTCATTGGCGAAGCTACGAACATTTTCCATAGCCTTGTCGACATTGCTGACCTTGTGACAGTCCAGACCAGCCAGCGTCCCACCATAATCAAAAATATCGCGGAAGGCTGCGCGCTCGGCAATCGGCGTATCCAGAACCCGCACGTTCTTTTCTGCCAGCAGCGCCTTGACCAGCAGCATGGAACGGGTGCTGACCATGGCATTGACGCGGGTCAGTACGACCGAATGATCGATCTTCATGCCCATTTTGCGGTTGAGGAATTCGATATGCTCAAGCACTTCGGCGGCGCCGCGCGCATCCATGGCAGAGCCCTGCACGGGGATGATAACGTGATCGGAAATACCGAGCGCCATCGTCAGAAGCGGGCTTTTCGTGCCCGGCAGATCGATGATGAAACAGTCCGTATTCGACCGGTTTTCGCGAATATGCGTTTCCAGCGAAGCCATGGTGACATGGGAAATCACCGCCAGATTTTGCATCTGGCCCGACATTTCAGACCAGCGCGAAATCCACAGCTGCGGATCGGCATCGAGAACCGTCACGCGGTGACCGGTACGCGCAAGCTCGGTCGCCAGCAGCAAAACCGCCGTCGTCTTCCCCGCGCCGCCCTTTGTATTTGCAAACGTAATGACAGGCATGTGGCCCCCAAATGCAGAGCCTGAATTCATCGCTCTTCAACGCACCGCGAGATTCATGGTGCAGGGATATTGTTAACGAAGATGGTTAATGAAATGGAAAGATTTGGTGCGAGGTTTTGTATGGGGTGGGGTATTTGGGTCTGACAACCGCCTGAGTAACACTCTCATATCAGAGGATGCGGCTGGGTTATCTCTCCCCTTGTGGGAGAGAAAGCAATTTCAACATCTTAGCAAAGCTAAGTGTTAGAAATTGCAAGTGAGGGGTTTCTCTCGGCGCAAGCGGCAAACCCCTCACCTGAAAAATCTATGACTTAGCTTTGCTAAGATCATGATTTTTCTTCCTCTCCCACAAGGGGAGAGGTAACCCAGGCGTAACCGTCGACACACCCACCGCCCTCATGCATCATCCTGAGCCTGTCGAAGGAGAGGTGCTTTGGCCGAAGGGCAAATCCTCGAAGCATCCGCCGCATATTCTGCCCCAAGCCCACAACCCTCGCCCTTCGAGGGTCGCTTTGCTCCCGCCTCAGGATGAGGGTTGCTACGGTGTGCCACGCCCTAAGCTTGTTGAGGTCTCTGGACAGCTGTAGCCTCCGCACTCTCAAACTGTAGGGCCACCACACCCACCGACCTCATGCTGAGGTGGCGCGCAGCGCCCTCGAAGCATCCGCCGCGCACTCCGACCCAAGCCCGCAACCCCCGTCCTTCGAGGGTCGCTTTGCTCCCGCCTCAGTATGAGGGTTGCTCTGTTGCGGACCAACCTTACAACGTTAAGCGTCCCGCACCTCGCCTTTCAAATCAGCCAAGGCGCCATCACCTCACTCAAAAGCACTCCAGAAACAGCGCCTTCGTATTCTCCGCCGTCATCTCCACCGGGTTACCGCCGCAGCTTGGATCCTTGATGGCCTCTGCCACCAGTTCATCCACGCGGTCCGGCTTGATGCCCATGGCGGTCAGGCTTTCCGGTACGCCCAACTCTTTGCGAAGCTCCAGCACGTAATCATAAAACCCGTCAAACCCGCCTTCGATGCCAAGATAGGCGGCGGCGCGGGCGATCTTGTCTTCGATAACAGGGCGGTTGAAGCGAAGGACCGCGGGCATGACGACCGCGTTGGTCATGCCGTGGTGGGTGTTGTAAACAGCGCCGATGGGATGCGAGAGGGAATGGATAGCGCCCAGCCCCTTCTGGAAGGCGACGGCGCCCATGGCGGCGGCGGCCATCATGTTGGAGCGGGCCTCGATATCCGTGCCATCCTTATAGGCACGTGGCAGATATTCCTTCACCAGCCGAAGGCCTTCGAGCGCGATGCCCTGGCTCATGGGGTGGAAGAAGGGCGAGGAATAGGCTTCCAGGCAATGGGCGAAGGCATCCATGCCGGTGCCTGCGGTAATCGCCTTTGGCATGCCGACCGTCAGTTCGGGATCGCAGATGACGACGCCGGGCAGGAATTTCGGGTGGAAGATGATCTTCTTCACATGGGTTTGCGAATTGGTGATGACGCTGGCGCGGCCCACTTCCGAGCCGGTCCCAGCCGTAGTCGGCACTGCGACGATGGGCGCTATGCCATCGGAATTGGCGCGCGTCCACCAGTCGCCAATATCCTCGAAATCCCAGACGGGGCGGGTCTGGCCTGCCATGAAGGCGACGGCCTTGCCGAGGTCGAGACCGGAACCGCCACCGAAGGCGACGACGCCGTCATGGCCCCCATCCTTGAAGGCTTTGACGCCTGCTTCGAGATTGATCTCGTTGGGGTTCGGGTCCACATCGGCAAAGATGGCGCGGCCAAGACCTGCCTCGCCCAGAATATCCAGCGCGTGGCCGGTGATCGCCATATTGGCCAGGCCACGGTCGGTGACCAGAAGCGGCTTCTTGATGCCGAGCTGCTTGCAGGCATCCGCCAGTTCCTTGATTCGGCCACGTCCCATCTTGATCGGGGTCGGGTAGCTCCAGTTTGCGACGATGTTCATTTCGTGACTTTCTTCAGATGGTAGGATTTTGGACGGGTCAGGTTCTGGAAGCCGATGACCGACAATGAGCCACCGCGACCGGTTTCCTTGACGCCGGTCCAGCACAGTGCCGGGTCGAGATAATCGGCGCGGTTCATGAAGACGGTGCCGGTCTCGATCTCGCGACCAATGCGCCCTGCCCGCTCAGCATCCTGCGTCCACAGCGATGCGGTCAGGCCGTATTTGCTGTCATTCATCAGGCGGATGGCTTCGTCGTCGTTCTTCACCTTCATGATGCCGACGGCAGGGCCGAAGGTTTCCTCGGTCATGAATTCCATGGAGTGATCGACATCAATGAGAATTTGCGGCGCGACATAGGCGCTTTCGCCATCATCGGCGGCAAAGAGTTTCGGATCGACCAGCGCCTTCGCACCCTTGGCAACCGCATCGGCCACCTGCTGGCGCACCACCTTGGCAAAGCGCTTGTTGGCCATCGGGCCGAGCGACGTTTCCTGCTCCAGCGGGTTGCCGAGCTTGTAATTGGAAACCCAGGCAACGGACTTTTCAACGAAAGCATCGAACAGCGCTTCATTGACATAAACGCGCTCGATACCGCAGCAGCATTGCCCGGAATTGAAGGTCGCGCCGTCCATCAGCGTATCGACCGCCGCATCCAGATCGGCATCTTCCATGACATAGCCGGGATCCTTGCCGCCAAGCTCCAGCCCGAGACCGGTGAAGGTGCCAGCCGCAGCGCGCTCAATGGCGCGACCGCCTTCAACGGAGCCGGTAAAGTTGACGAAGTTGAAATTGCTTTCGGCGATCAGCGCCGATGTTGTCTGGTGATCGAGGAAGAGGTTGGCGAAAACATCATCCGGCACACCCGCCTCGACAAAAGCGCGCACCATGCGCTCGCCCACCAAAAGCGTTTGCGCGGCGTGCTTGATGACAACGGTGTTGCCTGCCATCAAGGCAGGCGCGATGGTGTTGATCGCCGTCATGTAAGGATAATTCCACGGCGCGATGACAAAAACGACGCCGTGCGCCTCGCGCTCGATGCGACGTTCGAAATTGCCGCTCTCTTCGATAACCAACGGTGCCAGCGCGTCCGCCGCGATGGAGGCGACATAGTTGGAGCGTTCGTTGAAGCCCTTGAACTCACCACCATAACGCACCGGACGGCCCATCATATGAGCCAGTTCCGGCACGACCTCATCGACCATCTCGTTCAGCCGGGCCACGCCTTTCAGCACCAGTTGAACGCGATCTTCCAAAGGGCGACGCGCCCAGGACTTTTGCGCAGCACGCGCCTTCAACACGACGCCACGCGCCGCATCCAGCGACATCGCTTCCCGCTCGGCATAAACAGTGCCGTCGATCGGCGAGATATTCTGGATCATGACCATGATGGTTCTTCCCTAACTTGTTATGCTCTCTCGAAACCGCGTGCGACTTCCCAATCCGTCACCCGGCGGTCGTATTCTTCCTGCTCCCACTTTGCGGCGCGAACATAGTGGTCGATGACGTCATCACCAAAAGCGCTGCGCAGCATCTTGGACGTGTTAAGGTGATCCGTCGCATCCCGCAATGTCTTGGGTATCTCGCGGATGTCCTTGCCGCCATAAGCGTCGCCTTCGAACTGCGCTTCAAGTTCCATCTTGTTTTCGATGCCGTCAATGCCTGCTGCCAGAAGTGCGGCCATGGCGAGGTGCGGGTTGAGGTCGGAGCCGCCGACACGGCATTCGATGCGGATGCCTTTGGTGTCTGCGCCGCACAGGCGGTAGCCTGCGGTGCGGTTATCCGTGCTCCACACGGCCTTGGTGGGCGCAAACGTGCCTGCCATATAGCGCTTGTAGGAGTTGATATAGGGTGCCAGAAAATAGGTGATTTCGCTGGCGTGGGCCAAAAGTCCGGCGATGTAATGCTTCATCATTGCGGACATGCCGTGGTCGGCGTCCTTGTCCAGAAACATCGGCGTCTTGCCATCCAGACTCCATAGCGATTGGTGGATGTGCGATGAGCTGCCTGCCGCGCTGTAATTCCATTTGGCAAGGAAGGTCACGGCCTTGCCCTTGGACCAGGCGATTTCCTTGGTGGCGTTCTTGATGATGGCATGGCGGTCGGCCATGGTGAGCGCATCGGCGTAGCGCACATTGATTTCTTCCTGACCGGCAGACGCCTCGCCCTTGGAATTTTCCACCGGAATGCCCGCCCCCTGCAAGCCGTTGCGGATGGCGCGCATGACCTCTTCTTCCTTGGTGGTCTGGAAGATGTGGTAGTCTTCATTATAGGCGCTGGCCAGTTGCAGATCACGGTAGCCATTGGCACGGGCGGTCTCGAAGCTCTGGTCGAAAAGGAAGAATTCCAGTTCGCTGGCCATATAGGCCTTCAGGCCCATGGCTTCGAGGCGAGCGACCTGCTTCTTGAGCATGGCGCGCGGGGAATGGGCGACTTCTGCGTGGGTGTGGTGGTCATAGGCATCGCATAAAACCAGCGCGGTGCCTTCCAGCCACGGCACGCGCCGCAGGGTCGAAAGATCGGGCTTCAGCGTATAATCGCCGTAGCCCTTTTCCCAGCTAGTGGATTTGTAGCCCGGCACGGTTTCCATTTCCATGTCTGTGGCCAGCAGATAATTGCAGGTGTGGGTTTCCTCGTAAGCGCTTTCGACGAAAAATTCCGCCTGGAAGCGTTTGCCCATCAGACGACCCTGCATATCCACGAGGCATGCCAGAACCGTGTCTATGCGCCCCTCGGCGACATCTTTTTTGAGCTCGTCGAATGTGTAGGTCGTCGTCATGATTGTTCCGTTCCCTTTGTTTATGGGGCGACCGTTGCCGGTCGCCCTGTTTGTCGGTCAGGCCTTGGCAGCCGCCGCATCGAGTGCAGCCTGCTTGTGCTCCAGCGCGAATTCCTCTTCCGGTGACAGGATGAGGCGGTGACGCCCGACCAGCGCGAAATAGGCGATGGCAACGGCAAACCACAGCGCCACCCAGATCACACCCTTGGTGAAGTTCGGGTCCTGGACCTGATAGAGCAAGGTTATGACAGCGATAATGATGGTCAGCACCGCACCGGGAATGCCGAGCGGCGAACGGAAGGGCCGTTCGATGTTGGGCAGGTTACGGCGCAGCATGATGAAGGAGATGGCCTGCATGATGTAGGAGAACATCGCCCCGAACACGGCCATGTTGAGCAACACGCTGCCGATGATGCTACCGCCCTGCTCCGCACCCAATGCGAACCAGATGGTCATCATCACGGCAAGACCAACGATGGCACCCGTCAGCATCGCCACATGCGGGGTCTTGAACTTGGGATGCGTGACGGACAGGGCCGTCGGGAAATAGCCCGCCCGCGACAGCGAATAGATCTGGCGACCCTGCGCATAGAGAATGGTGTGGAAGCTGGCGATGAGGCCTGTGAGAGCCACGAAGCCGAGCAGAACCACGCCACCGTCACCATAGACGGCCTTGAAACCATCCAGTAGCGGCTCCAGCGAAGAACCGAGATGGAAGGCACCGATGCCGGGCAGCGAAGGGTTGAGCAGCACGATCATGAAGGCCGAGATCATCAGCGTGATGATGCCGAGGATGATGCCCTTGGGCATATCGCGCTTTGGATCGACGGATTCTTCGGCTGCCAGTGGCAACTGTTCGATGGCGAGGAACAGCCAAACCGCAAAGGGCAGCGTAGCCAGAACGCCGGAGAAGCCGAAGGGGAAGAAGGACCCGTTGCCTTCCGGCAGTTCGACCGCCGCACCATCCGGGCCAACACCGATGTTTAGCGCCCAGCGGGAGAAATCGATATTGGGAATGGCGCTGATCCAGAAGAAGACAAGAACACCTAGCGAAATCAGCGTAATAACAAGGGTTACCTTGAAGGATAATTCAAGTCCGAAGACGTTGAGCGCCAGGAAGATGACGTAGAACAGTACCCATAGAAACGGCGAATAGGCCGGATCGAGCCCGAGGATGGAGTTTACGTAAGCCGTAATGAAGGTGACGATGACGGCGGGCGTGAGAACATATTCGACGTTCTCGCAAAGCCCGGTGATGAAGCCGCCCCATGGGCCCATGGCAGTGCGGGCAAAGGAATAGGCAGCACCCGTATGCGGCAGCGCCGGGCTCATTTCCGCGATAGAGAATGTCAGCCCCAGATACATGATGGCGATGATGATGCCGGCCACCAGCATGCCGCCCCAGCCGCCGGTGGCGAAGCCGAAGTTCCAGCCGGAAAAATGGCCCGAAATGACTGCGCCGACGCCCAGCGCCCACAGCGACCAGACGCCTGCATAGCGCGAGAGCCCTCTTTTTTCGAAGTAAGACGCGTCAGCCTTCTTATAGCTGACCCCTGATGATGAACTGTCCATGCCGTTCTCTCCTGATCAAGAAAAACAGGCTGTCAGCCGGAATGGCCGATTTTGCCCCAGTCTCGGCGCGATGAAAAACCCGATCACGCCATGCACATCTGCTGTTCCCACGCTGCACCCGTGCCGATTGTTCGGCATTCTTGACGGTGCAGCGCCATTCCAGTTTCGCAGGGCTAATTCCCGCGAAACGAATTTACGAGGCCTCGGCGGCAATCCCCGCCACCAGAAGCCCATGCAGAAAATCGGCAGCGACGCGCTGCCCCTCTTCATCCTGTATGAGGTCGTTTCTGACCTCGATCATCACGTTCAAAAGCCCGTCTGGCAGCGCATGCAGACGCAGCGTATGGGTCACGCCGTCTTCCGGGCCATAGGGCTCGTTGCGCTCGACCTTGAAGGATGAGCCCGCGGCGCTGGCCAGCATCGCATCGGCCAGCCGGGCATCGGTATCGTGCAGAATGCCGATTTCGACTTCGCGCTGCTTGCCGTGATAGACGGGCGTAAAACTGTGGATCGTCACTATAACGGGGTTTTGCCGCGCAGCAACGAGTTCGCTGATGCGGTCGTGAAACGGAATATAGAGCGCGGAGGTGCGGGCGAAACGCTCCGCATCGCTCAAATCCGCATTGCCGGGAATGTCGTAGATTTCGCTGGTAACCGGCATGGCCGAAGGCGATTCCGGCGGGCGATTGCAGTCATAGATCAGCCGGGAATAGTTCTGGTAGACGACGGTCGCATCGAGACTGGCCGACAGCAGACGGGTGACGGCGAGAGCACCGGGGTCCCAGGCAATATGGCTTGCAAGCACCTCTTCGTTGAGGCCAAGGGTGCCGAACCGGGCGGGCAGCGTGCGTGACGCATGTTCGCACACCAGCAGCACGCGGCTCTTTCCGTCAGCGTTTTCCACGACAACGGGCTCTGCCTCATCGCTTGTGAAAAACTGGCTTTGCACCATCATGGTGAACCCCGCTGTCAACATCACTGTCCCCCGACAGTTAGAAAAGAATTCTTCACACACGCCAAAGTGTCAAATGATTTTTGAAATTTTCTCTTCATTTTTTCGATTGACTCCGTCTGCCCGCCGTATCTTAATCAGCGCTAACAGACCGGCGAAAAGACCGGCTAGGGGAAAAATTTGCATAGTTCTGCCGCGACCGTTTCGGACGTTATCCAGGCTCATTACGAGAGCCTGACACGTGCCGAAAAGCGTCTGGCGGAAAGCCTTCTCGGCAACTACCCGGTGTCTGGGCTGGGCAGCATAACCACCATTGCGGAAAATGCGGGTGTCTCGACGCCGACGGTTGCGCGCATGGTGCAGAAGCTGGGCTTCAAGGGTTACCCGGATTTTCAGGCGCGGCTGCATCAGGAACTGGAAGCCACCATTTCCAACCCCATCGCCAAGCATGACCGCTGGGCCAGCAATGCGCCGGGTCTGCACATTCTCAACCGTTTTGCAGGCGCCATCACCAGCAATCTGCGCGATACGCTGAGCGATCTCGACACGGCGGATTTCGACAATGCCGCGACGCTTCTGTCGGACCGCAAGCGCAGTATCTACTTCGTCGGTGGGCGCATTACCGGGGCGATTGCCGAATATTTCTTCACCCACATGCAGGTTATCAGGCCCAGAACGGCGCTGATGTCTTCCAACTCCAGTTCATGGCCGCAGTTCATGCTGAACATGAATGCGGGTGACGTGCTGGTGATGTTCGATATCCGCCGCTACGAGCAGGACATGGTGACACTGGCGCAGGTGGCGCATGAAAATAACGTGCGAATTCTGCTGTTTACCGACCAGTGGACCTCGCCGGTCTCACGCTTTGCAGAACATACGTTCCGCGTGCGCATCGAGGCGCCTTCGGCCTGGGATAGCTCCGTTGTCACGCTTTTCGTGGTGGAAGCGCTGATCGAGGCCGTGCAGAACAACGGCTGGGACGAAACCCGCCAGCGCATGAATTCTCTCGAAGACCTGTTCGAGCAGACACGCCTGTTTCGCAAACCGGGAAAGGGAGAAAAATAGGAAGAAGCGGAAGCCCGATTTATTTCCGAAACGGCGCAACGCGAATTCTTTATGTCGTTTATCAAATATCATGGCGACGACAGGGCGCAATGATGGCAAGAAAACGGCAGGGACCATGATGACGGCGGGAGACCGCCTGGAAATCCGTCACATAACGTTCATGCAACCCACGTACAGCGTCGTCAGACGCATGAGACACACAGAGGAGACTAACCGTGATCTCGCACAGCCGCCGCCTGCTATCGCTCACCACTGCAATGGTTATCGCATCGACCGCGATTGCCTCTGCCGCGCCAAGCGCAGAACTCATCGCTGCCGCCAAGAAGGAAGGCATGCTGACGACCATCGCCCTGCCACACGACTGGTGCGGTTACGGCGACGTCATCGCGTCTTTCAAGGCAAAATATCCTGAAATTCAGGTCAATGAGCTGAACCCTGACGCCGGCTCTGCCGACGAAGTGGAAGCCATCAAGGCCAACAAGGACAACAAGGGCCCACAGGCTCCTGACGTGATCGACGTCGGTCTCGCATTCGGCCCGCAGGCCAAAAAAGAAGGCCTTCTCCAGCCTTACAAGGTCTCCACCTGGGACGAAATTCCTGACAATGTGAAGGATGCCGAAGGCTACTGGTACGGCGACTATTACGGCGTCATGTCCATCTTCGTGAACAAGGACCTCGTCAAGAATTCCCCGAAGGACTGGGCCGACCTTCTGAAGCCGGAATATTCCGGTCAGGTCGCTCTTGCTGGTGACCCACGCGCCTCCAACCAGGCCATTCTGGGTGTTCTCGCCGCTGGTCTTTCCACTGGTGCCAAAGACGGCAAGGCCGCTGGCGAAGCCGGTCTGAAGTATTTCGGCGAGCTGAACAAGGCTGGTAACTTCCTGCCTGTCATCGGCAAGGCTGGCACCGTGGCCCAGGGCGCGACACCGATCGTCGTTGCATGGGACTACAACGCGCTGTCATGGGCAAAGACTTTGAACGGCAACCCGCCGACAGAAGTCGTCGTTCCTTCCTCCGGCGTTCTGGCTGGCGTTTACGTTCAGGGTATCTCCGCTTACGCACCGCATCCTAATGCTGCCAAGCTCTGGATGGAGCACCTTTATTCCGACGACGGTCAGCTTGGCTGGTTGAAGGGCTATTGCCACCCGATCCGCTTCAACGCTCTTGCCAAGGCAAACAAGATTCCAAAGGATCTCTTGGACGCCCTGCCACCAGCAGCAGCCTATGAAAAGGCAATCTTCCCGACACTCGAAGACGTCGATGCCAACAAGGCCGCCGTCACCGCCGGTTGGGACAAGGTTGTCGGCGCAAACGTGAAGTAAAGACCAAAACAGCCGCCCCGATCTTTTCAAAGGCTAAGGCCTTTTCAAAAGCCGGGGCGGCTGATTTTATAAGAAAAGCCGCGATAAGAGCGGCATTCGGGAACTTGGTATGACACCAGACAATATTGGCGCACCATTGCGGCCATCAGGACGTTTCCGCCTGAAGCTGGAATGGCTTGGCGTTTTGCCTTTTGCAATTTTCATTCTGCTTTTTTTGATCATGCCGACGATGAAGATCGTCCTTGGCGCATTTCAGACCCCGGATGGCGGCTTCACGCTGCAAAACCTCGCTGATCTGTTTACGCCGTCGATCCTCTCGGCCTACTGGATTTCCATCAAGATCAGTGTCGCCTCGGCAGCCCTTGGCTGTCTGATCGGTTTTGGCGTGGCCACAGCCGTGGTGCTGGGCGGTCTGCCACCGAAAATCCGCGCACCTCTGCTGACCTTTTCCGGTGTCGCATCGCAATTCGCAGGCGTGCCGCTGGCCTTTGCCTTCATCGCGACGCTTGGCCCTGTCGGCCTCGTCACCGTGTTTTTGAAAACCCAGCTTGGCCTTGATCTGCGTCTGCTGGGCTTCAACATCCTGTCATTCTGGGGCCTAACCGTTACCTATCTGTTTTTCCAGATACCGCTGATGATACTCATCATCACTCCGGCGCTGGACGGCTTGAAGCGCGAGTGGCGCGAGGCAGCGGAAATTCTCGGTGCCAGCGGCCTCCAATACTGGCGCATGGTAGCGTTTCCCATTCTGCTGCCCTCCATTCTCGGCACGTTCTCGCTGCTGTTTGCCAATGCCTTCGGCGCCGTCGCAACGGCGATTGCGCTTACCGGTTCGTCGCTCAACATCGTGCCGATCCTGCTGTTTGCGCAAATCCGTGGCGACGTACTGGGTAATCCCAACCTCGGTTACGCACTCGCTTTCGGCATGATCCTCGTCACCTGCATTGCCAACACGCTCTACATCTGGATGCGCACGCGCAGTGAAAGGTGGCTGAAATGAAACGTATCTTTGCGTGGGGAGCCCTGCTGTTCGGCCTCCTTTATTTCGCCCTGCCGCTCATCGGCATGACCAACTTTTCGCTGAAAATGCGACGTGGGGAATATTCCTTCGATGCCTATGGCAAGGTGCTGAGCGATCCGCGCTTTCAGGAAACCTTCAGCTTTTCCGTCATGATGGCGCTGGTCACCATCATCTTCGGCGTGCTGCTGGTGGTGCCGACCGCCTACTGGGTGCGGCTGAAACTGCCAGCACTTCGCCCGGTCATCGAATTCATCACGCTTCTGCCGCTGGTCATTCCCGCCATCGTCATCGTCTTCGGTTACATCAGGCTCTACAACACATCGAGCTGGCTGCCGCTGACGGGCACGACATCGGGCACCAATCTGCTGCTGATGTTCGGCTACACCACGCTTGCCCTGCCCTATATGTACCGCGCCGTCGATACCGGGCTTCGTACCATCGACATCACCACGCTGACGGAAGCGGCCCAGAGCCTCGGTGCAGGGTGGACCACGATCCTCGGTCGCATCATCCTGCCGAACGTGCTGGTGGCGGTGCTATCGGGAGCGTTTCTCACCTTCGCCATCGTCATCGGTGAATTCACCATGGCCGCCCTTCTCAACCGCCCGGCCTTTGGCCCCTACATGCAGTTGCTGGGTGCCAACCGCGCTTACGAGCCAGCGGCGCTCGCCGTGATTTCCTTCGGCATCACCTGGGGCTGCTTAGGCCTGATCCAACTCGTTTCGCGATACCAAAAAGGCACGCCTCCCAAGGCCTGAGGATATTTTATGAGCTTTTTGACACTTCAGAACATCAAAAAATCCTTCGGTCAGGTTCAGGTCGTCCATGATTTCAACATGGCCATCGAGCAGGGCGAATTCGTTTCCTTCCTTGGACCATCGGGCTGCGGCAAGACCACCATCCTGCGGATGATTGCCGGTTTCGAGACGCCGAGTGCTGGCAGCATCGTCGTCAAGGGCAAGGACCAGACAACGCTGAAACCGAACCAGCGCAACATCGGCATGGTGTTTCAGGCCTATGCACTGTTTCCCAATATGAATGTCTATGAAAACGTTGCCTTCGGCCTCAAGATCGCGGGCAAGCCCAAGGCGGAAATCGATGCGCGGGTGAAGGAAATGCTGGCACTGATCCATCTCGATCATCTGGCTGACCGCTACCCCTACCAGATGTCCGGCGGGCAGCAGCAGCGCGTGGCGCTGGCACGTGCGCTCGCTCCCAAGCCGCAGGTTCTGTTGCTGGACGAACCGCTGTCTGCGCTCGACGCCAAAATCCGCGTCTCGCTGCGCGAAGAAATTCGCAGTATTCAGCGCAAGCTCGGTATCACCACCATTTTCGTCACCCACGATCAGGAAGAGGCGCTGACGATATCCGACCGTATCGTGGTGATGAATGCCGGACGCGCCGACCAGATCGGATCGCCCTTCGACATTTATAACAAGCCCGCCACGCGTTTCGTCGCATCCTTCGTGGGTACGTTGAACCTGATCGACGCTACCGTTGTGGATGCATCGAACAGCACGATCCTGATCGGTGATCAGCAGGTTTCGCTGAAAAAGCCGCTGGGCAAAGGCAATGGCGAGAAGGTCACTGTGGCATTGCGGCCCGAGGCCGGTTCCCTTGGCGAAGCCAATGTCGGTGACGTCGCGATATCAGGCACAGTGACCTCCAGCCACTTCCTCGGCTCGGTCATCCGCACACGCATGGATGTGGGCGGAGCGACGCTCTCCTTCGATATGTTCAACGATCCCGGCAAGACACCACCCGCCATCGGTGAACGGATCACGCTGAAATTTGCATCAGAAGATTTGATGATTGTAGCAGACTGACCGCCGAACGGCGGCCTTAAGTCTTTCCCCAATGCAGGACAGAGCCTGTGGCTTACCCCCTCTGTCCTGCCGGACATCTCCCCCACAGGTGGGGAGATCGACTCGTGGTTATCGCTCGATTATCTCTGACGTCGCGGTAGAGGCTGGGAGTGCGCTCCCATCCGATCTCCCTCCTTGTGGGGGAGATGCCCGGCAGGGCAGAGGGGGGTAAGCCACACCCACTGTCACCCGCTGTATTTCAACGCGCCAAGGACAGACCGTCCTCTCCAAAAAGACATCCCGATTTTCACTCCAACGGTATAGTGACGACGGTATCAGGAGAGCCACCACCGGCCATCGGTGAGCGCATCACGCTGAAATTTGCATCAGAAGATTTGATGATTGTAGCAGGCTGGCGCACTGTTTCTGACTGGGTGATCGGGCTAAAAACGGTCATCTCAGGAGAAAACGCATGCGCGCATTGTTCTACGAACGCTTCGGCGAAGCACCCCTCATCGCCAATCTGCCGGACCCGGAGCCGACGCCGGGCGGCGTGGTGATATCGGTCAAGGCGACAGGTCTGTGCCGCAGCGACTGGCATGGCTGGATGGGCCATGACACCGACATCCGCTTGCCGCATGTACCGGGCCATGAATTCGCGGGCGTGATTTCCGCCGTGGGCAAGAACGTTATGCGCTTCAAGGTCGGTGACCGCGTCACGGTGCCGTTCGTCTCCGGCTGCGGCCATTGCCAGGAGTGCCGCTCCGGCAACCAGCAGGTTTGCGAAACGCAGTTCCAGCCGGGCTTTACCCATTGGGGCTCCTACGCGGAATATGTCGCCATCGACTACGCCGACCAGAACCTCGTGCATATGCCCGATGAGATGGGCTTCGATACCGCCGCCAGCCTCGGTTGCCGCTTTGCCACCTCGTTTCGCGCTGTTGTCGATCAGGGTCGGCTGAAGGGTGGCGAGTGGTTGGCGGTGCATGGCTGCGGCGGCGTCGGCCTCTCCGCCATCATGATCGGTGCGGGGCTGGGCGCACAGGTGGTCGCCATCGACATTGCCGAAGACAAGTTGGCGCTGGCGAAAGAACTGGGCGCGACCGCGACGATCAACAGCCGCGAAGTGGCTGACGTGGCCGAAGCCGTACGTGACATCACCGGCGGCGGCGCGCATGTCTCCGTTGATGCGCTGGGCCACCCGCAAACCTGCTGCAACTCCATCACCAATCTGCGCCGTCGCGGACGCCATGTGCAGGTGGGCCTGATGCTGGCCGACCATTCCATGCCACAGATACCGATGGCGCGCGTCATTGCGCATGAGCTGGAAATCTATGGCAGCCACGGCATGCAGGCCTGGCGTTATGATGATATGCTGGCGATGATCAGGTCGGGCAAGCTTTCGCCGGAAAAGCTGATCGGGCGGCACATCTCGCTTTCCGACGCAGTGACCGCCCTGCCCGAAATGAACAGTTTTAGGGATAGCGGCATCAGCATCATCGACCGGTTCGAGTGAGGCCTAACAAACAGGAAACCGCATGCTCTATCTCGACAGCATCACAGCAAAAGACGCTTTCGATACCGCCGCGGAATACCCCTTCTCCGTTCCGGCCCTCAAAGGCCTTGAACGTCTGGAATTAAAAACGCCGATCACCTTCTTTGCCGGAGATAATGGCTCCGGCAAATCCACCCTGCTGGAAGCGATTGCGGCTGGCATGAAGGCCTATTCCATCGGCACACATGGCCAGGTGGCGGGCGACATCTATCTTCAACATGCGGAAAAGCTGGCGGGTGCACTTTACTTTGCCAGAAAGAAATATCCCAAGGTGCGCATGTTCATGCGATCCGAGGATGTGCTGGGATATGTGCGTCGCCTGAACGAAGAAAAGCTCGATGACTTCAGGTATTATCGGGACAAAGCGTTACAGGAAGGCGACCCCCTCCCCGAGGAAACACCTGATACCTTCGGCAGCATCGTCAGAAACAACCCTCTCGATCAGCGCTCCCATGGCGAAGGGTTTCTGGATATTTTGGAGGAGAGACTACACGGTGCGGGTCTCTATTTCCTCGATGAACCGGAAAGTCCTCTTTCACCGCTGAAGCAACTGACGCTTGCCACCATCATCCGGCAGGCGGCCGATAATGGTGCACAATTGATCATCGCGACCCATTCGCCGGTGTTGCTGGCGATACCGGAAGCGACGATCTACTCCTTCAGCGAGGATGGCATTACAGAGAAGCTTTACGACGAACTCGACAATATTCAGTTTTTGCGGCGCTTCCTCGACCGCCCCACCAAGTTTCTGGACGACTAGTCAATCAGCAGCTTTCCGGCTGCTAGACCGATATCAAGCCGCAGCCATAACCGCTAAAATCGTCATCAGCGCCGAAATTCGATTGATCTTGCTGGCCGTGTAAGACGCCACCCCATCCCTACCGCGGACCAGCCGGGCGCCGATATACAGTACGGTGTGGGCCACGAAAAAGAAGACGAGCGGGCCAATGATGAGGGCGGCGACGCCCTCGCCCCATTTGCCATCGCTTGCGGCACCGGTCACGACATGGGCGCTGAGGATCGTGAGGGTGATGAAGACCAGCAAGAGAGAAGAAAGCTGCTGCACGTTAATCTCCAATGAGGACACCAATGGAAGTCACAACCTTTGAATACATTCAAATAGTCTAATATTATATAAAGGCGTTATCAACAATTGTGCCTTCTGGCGGATACGCACGGCAATGCGTAGCGCCAAAACAGCAAAAAGCGCGGAACGATCCGCGCTTTTTCTATGTAAAATCAATACTTAAGAGCCGACTTCGGAATCAGGCCCACAACCACCTGAATCGAATTATCAGGCGGCGGTCTCCACCTCTTTTTCGGCCTCGGTCGGGACATAGTTGAGGACAGGGCCGAGCCAGCGTTCGACTTCTTCCAGCGCCATGCCCTTGCGCTGGGCATAGTCCTGCACCTGATCACGCTCCACCTTGGCAACGCCGAAATAGTAGCTTTCCGGGTGACCGATGTAGATGCCGGACACGGAAGAGCCGGGCCACATGGCATAGCTTTCGGTCAGCACCACGCCCGTTTCTTCCGTCGCATCCAGCAGGCGGAATAGGGTTTCCTTTTCGGTGTGGTCGGGCTGGGCCGGATAGCCCGGGGCTGGGCGAATGCCCGCATAGGCCTCACCGATCAGATCATCAGGGCCGAAGCTCTCGTCAGCCGCATAGCCCCAGAACTCCTTGCGCACACGCTCATGCATGCGTTCGGCAAAGGCTTCGGCGAAACGGTCGGCCAGCGCCTTGACGAGGATGGAGGAGTAATCGTCATTGGCCCGCTCGAAACGTTCGGCAATCGCCACTTCCTCGATGCCCGCCGTGACAACAAAGCCGCCGACATAATCGGTGACGCCAGTGTCCTGCGGCATGACGAAATCCGACAGCGCCACATTGGGGCGGCCATCGCGCTTGGACAGTTGTTGGCGAAGCGTGAAGAAGGTGGCGAGGTCTTCCTTCCGGCTCTCATCCGTAAACAGACGGATATCGTCGCCCACCGCATTGGCAGGCCAGAAGCCTATGACGGCGCGCGGGCGGAACCACTGCTCGTCGATGATCTGCTTCAACATGGCCTGCGCATCGGCAAAGAGCTGACGTGCTGCCTCGCCCTGCTTCTCGTCTTGAAGAATGGCGGGGTAGCGACCCTTCATCTCCCATGTCTGGAAGAACGGTGTCCAGTCGATGTACTTGGCAAGCTCTTCCAGATCATAGGCTTCGAAGGTCTTGGTGCCCAGGAACTGCGGTTTGACCGGCTGGTAGGCCGTCCAGTCCACCTTATGGGCATTGGCGCGAGCGCGCGACAAAGGCAGACGCAGCTTTTCCCGCTCGTTGCGAGCGTGAGCTTCGGCCACCTTGGCATATTCGGCGCGGATGCCATCGATATAGGCTGGCTTCTGATCTTCCGACAGCAGAGCAGACACGACACCCACGGCGCGCGAGGCATCGGTCACGTAGATAGCCTGACCCTTCTCATAGCGTGGATGGATTTTGACCGCCGTATGGACGCGGCTGGTCGTGGCACCACCGATGAGCAGCGGAATGTCGAAACCCTGACGCTCCATTTCAGCGGCAACATGCACCATTTCATCCAGCGACGGGGTAATGAGGCCGGATAGGCCGATGACATCGACCTTCTCGGCAATCGCCGTTTCCAGAATCTTGGTGGCGGGCACCATGACGCCGAGATCGATGATCTCGTAATTGTTGCAGGCGAGAACGACGCCGACAATGTTCTTGCCGATATCGTGCACGTCGCCCTTCACGGTCGCCATCAGCACCTTGCCGGCGGCCTTGCGCTGATCACCGCCATTGAGGCGCTTCTCTTCTTCCATGTACGGCAGAAGCACGGCCACGGCCTGCTTCATCACGCGGGCGGACTTGACCACCTGCGGCAGGAACATCTTGCCGGAACCGAACAGATCGCCGACCACATTCATGCCCGCCATCAGCGGACCCTCGATGACATGCAGCGGACGGGCAGCACTCTGGCGCGCCTCTTCCGTATCGGCATCGATGTAATCGGTGATGCCGTTGACCAGTGCGTGTTCCAGACGCTTTTCCACCGGCCATTCACGCCAGGCGAGATCCTGCACCTTGGCTTCGCGGCCCGGACCGCCCCGGAACTTTTCCGCCACTTCCAGCAGCCGTTCGGTGCCATCAGCGCGGCGGTTCAGCACCACGTCTTCGCAGGCTTCGCGCAGTTCCGGGTCGATGCTTTCGTAAACTGCCAGCTGACCGGCATTGACGATGCCCATATCCATGCCAACCTGAATGGCATGGTAGAGGAACACGGCGTGCATGGCTTCGCGCACCGGCTCATTGCCACGGAAGGAGAAGGACAGGTTGGAAACACCGCCGGAAATATGCACCAGCGGCATGGTTTCGCGGATGGTCTTGGTGGCGTTGATGAAATCGACGCCGTAATTATTGTGCTCCTCGATACCGGTGGCAACCGCAAAGACGTTGGGGTCGAAGATGATATCTTCGGGAAGAATGCCCGCTTTTTCGGTCAGCAGCTTATAGGCGCGGGTGCAGATTTCCACCTTGCGCTCGTAAGTGTCGGCCTGCCCCACCTCGTCAAAGGCCATGACGACGACGGCGGCACCGTAATGGCGCACCAGACGCGCCTGCTCCAGAAACTTGTCCTCGCCTTCCTTCAGCGAGATGGAGTTGACGATGGACTTACCCTGAACGCATTTAAGGCCAGCCTCGATGATCTCCCACTTGGAACTGTCGATCATGACAGGCACGCGGGCGATATCCGGCTCGGCAGCGATGAGGTTGAGGAATTCGACCATGGCCTTCTGGCTGTCGATCAGGCCTTCATCCATGTTGATGTCGATGATCTGCGCGCCGTTTTCCACCTGATCACGGGCGACAGCGAGAGCCGCCGTATAGTCGCCAGCGGTGATGAGCTTGCGGAACTTGGCAGAACCGGTGACGTTGGTGCGCTCGCCGACGTTGACGAAGGGAATGTCCTTGGTCAGCACGAAGGGTTCGAGGCCAGACAGCGACATGAAGGAGCGATGTTCCGGCACCTTGCGCGGCGGATATTTTGCAACGGCTTCGGCAATCGCGCGAATATGCTCCGGGGTCGAGCCGCAGCAACCGCCAACCACGTTGACGAGGCCTTCGCGGGCGAATTCCTCGACCTGTGCCGCCATCATTTCGGGTGTTTCGTCATACTGGCCGAATTCGTTCGGCAGGCCCGCGTTGGGATAGGCGCAGATGAAGGTGTCGGCAACCTCGGACAATTCCTGCAAATGCGGACGCATGGCGCTGGCACCCAGCGCGCAGTTCAGGCCGATTGTGAAGGGGTTGGCGTGGCGAACGGAATTCCAGAAGGCAGATGGCGTCTGGCCCGAGAGCGTGCGGCCGGAAAGGTCTGTGATCGTGCCCGAGATCATCACCGGCAGATGAATGCCCTTGGCGGCGAAGCGCTCTTCGCAGGCAAAGATCGCGGCCTTGGCGTTCAGCGTATCGAAAATGGTTTCGATGAGAATGAGATCGGCACCGCCATCGATCAGGCCGTCGATCTGCTCGCCATAGGCAATGCGCAGATCATCGAAGCTGACGGCGCGGTAGCCGGGATTGTTGACGTCTGGAGAAATAGAGGCCGTGCGGTTGGTGGGGCCAATGGCACCGGCCACGAAACGACGGCGACCGTCTTCCCGCTCCGCACGTAGGGCAGCGCGACGCACGATGAACGCGCCTTCGCGGTTCATGTCATAGACGGCACCTTCCATCTCGTAATCCGCCTGCGCAATGCGCGTGGAGGAAAACGTGTTGGTTTCCAGAATATCTGCACCCGCCATGGCGTAGCGATAATGGATTTCCTCGATAGCATCAGGCTGGGTCAGAATGAGAAGGTCATTGTTGCCCTGCTGATGACAGGCGCAGCCGATGAAGCGATCACCACGGAAATGGTCTTCGTTGAAACCAAGCCCCTGAATCTGCGTGCCCATGGCACCATCGAGAACAAGGATACGCTCCTGTGCCGCCTGACGCAGCGCCTTCAGGATTTCCGCGCCGTCTCTTTTGCCCCCTACAGGACCAAACAGATCTTCCAACATCGGCACACTCCTCATTCTCTTGCTGATTTGCAATATCTCAGTCACATAAAGATATCTTTATGTCAATATATGGTCGATTCACGGCGATACTATTGCGTTCTACCTCAAGGGTACGAAATTTCCGTTATGGATGACACCGTTACGTCCTAAAGATATAGACAATCGCAACAGGCATATCACGAGGAGGAAGAGATGACCGAGGCGGAACACCCGAAAACCAATTGGAGCACCCTGCCCTGGCACCGGCAATGGCTGGTCAAGCAGGCCGAGGGTCTGTTCGACTTCTTCCAGTACCGCGCCATCAATCCCAAGGGTGGCTTTTTCGATCTCGATCGGCAGGGCGCGCCGTTGCAGCCGGACAACCCGGTGCGTGGCATTCACATGTCGGCGCGCATGGTGCA
Organism: Agrobacterium vacciniicorymbosi; assembly: GCF_040427045.1. Classification (NCBI taxonomy): domain Bacteria; kingdom Pseudomonadati; phylum Pseudomonadota; class Alphaproteobacteria; order Hyphomicrobiales; family Rhizobiaceae; genus Agrobacterium; species Agrobacterium vacciniicorymbosi. Next base: position 74,208 of record NZ_JBETMF010000009.1, on the reverse strand, counting down.
CTGCTTCTCCATCGGCCATCTGCTGGGCCGCCCCGGTTGCGGCGATGTCATCGACCACGGCATGACCTATTTGTGGAACCACCACCGCGATACAGAGCATGGCGGCTACTTCTGGCAGGTGAATGAGGACGGCCCTGTCGATGCCAGCAAGCAGGGTTACGGCCACGCCTTCGTGCTTCTCGCCGCCTCCTCGGCAAAGGCCGTGGGACACCCGCTGGCAGACCAGATGCTGGCGGATATTACCGAGGTTTTGAACACGAAATTCTGGGAAGAGCAGCACGGCGCCATCAACGAGGAATTCTACCGCGACTGGTCTCCCATCGAGAACTATCGCGGCCAGAACTCCAACATGCATCTGACCGAAGCGCTGATGGCAGCTTTCGAAGTGACCGGCGACAAGGCCTATCTGACGAAGGCTGAGCGCATTGCCGATCTGGTCATTCGCCGCGCCGCCGGTGCTCTGGACTTCCGCGTGCCGGAGCATTTCGATGCAAACTGGGTTCTGGACAAGGACTATCGCGGCAACGAAATGTTTCGCCCTTCCGGCTCCACCCCCGGCCACTGGCTGGAATGGGCGCGCCTCATTCTTCAGCTCTGGGTGCTGGGCGAGCGAAAGCATGACTGGATGCCGACGGCGGCAAAATCGCTGTTCGTGCAGTCCATGTCTCTGGGCTGGGACCGTGAAAAGGGCGGCTTCTTCTATACGCTGGGCTGGGACAATGTGCCCGCCAAGCGCGAGAAGCTCTGGTGGCCGATGTGCGAGGCGGCAGGTGCGGCCCACTTCCTCAACGAGCATCTGCCCGCCGACGAGTTCTACGAAGACAGCTACCGCCGCATCTGGAGCACCATCGCCACGAGCTTCCTCGACCATCAGAACGGTGGCTGGCATGAGGAGCTGACGGAAAACCTCACACCCGCCAACACCATCTTCCCCGGCAAGGGCGACATCTACCACGCGCTGCAAGCCTGCCTTATCCCGCTATTTCCAGCGGATGGCAGCTTGACGAAGGTGATTTCGGATAAGGGCGGGCGGTTTTAGCACGCCCATCAAATTGGCAGGAGAAGCCACTCACTTCTCCGCCGTCACCCTCGGGCTTGTCCCGAGGGTCTAACGAACCCCAACATCAAACGTTGTTAGATCCTCGGGACAAGCACGAGGATGACGAACATCGTGGTTCAGCCCTGCGTCAAAACCCCAGCGTTTCCTCGAAATCATCCCAGGACTGATACATCTCGTAACGACCGACGCCCTTGATCGGCACATGGCCGTAATAGGGAGACAGCTGAAACTCGGCAGCGCTTTCGCTTTTCTTGGCGACCGCGCCGACGTAGATGGCCGAGGCAAGCCCGGTGCGGTTCGCGCCGTGTTCGCAGTGGATGAGGATAGGCTTTGGCGCATCCTTCATGATGCGCACCAGTTCTTCGGCGCGGGCTTGGGGCAATTCCTTGCTGGAACTCAGCGGGAAATCGATGAGGCTGACGCCATTGGCATTGGCCGCGGACTTCTCGTCGTCGTACCACCCTTTCGGGTTCTCATCGCGCAAATTGATGATGGTCTTGATGCCGAATTGATGCGCGTATTTCGCCACATCCGCACCGCTTGGCTGGGCCGAGCGGTAGAGTTCTCCCGGCAGCACTTCATGGAAGTTTCCGGTCAGCTGGTTGATGCCCATATGTGCGCCGACCGATGCGGGAACCGCGACAAAGCAAAGCACGGCTATTTTCAAAACCTTGGACAGGGAAACCAAAATGCAGACCTTCTGGAGCAATTCAAGAATTGCCCGGCAGATGACATCGCCGCCAGTCACATACAAGCCCCTCAAGGTTGCAGGCCGGTCTGGGCGGGTTAACGCGGCGCAGCCGTAGTCACGCTACAAGCGTTAAGGACTGGCTCTTATTAGCAGATTTTCCGGCACCAATATTCGGCTTCAAAAAATCGTGAGAAAATCCGCTACAGCATCGTCAGCGCGCTATTCGAACTCCGCCGAATTGATGGTGACGCGCCATTCGAGATTCTTCGGATCGACATTTTCATTGTTGCGCAAACGGAACGGGCGGCATGCGGCATAGCTCTCATGCGCCTCCAGCCGACGCTCGCTGACCTGATAGGGATCGAAGGAAACGGAAGCGCGAAACGCCGCTTCGAAACCTTCCAGCGTATAGGTCAGCCGCCGCACCGGAACATTGTTGGTGTTTTGAAAGGTGATGCGAATGGGGGCGCTGGCCTCCGTGCAGGACGGATCGAACGACGCCGTAGCAATGATCGCCTCCAGCCGCTCACCCGTGCGCAGCCAATCGAACAAAACCCACGCCGCCGTGGCCGCCCAGACGACGGCCAGACCGATGACGACGGGCTTCAGATGCTTCGGATAGGCGATCAGAAACAGCAGCAAGGCTGCGGTCAGTACAATGCCAACAATCATGAATTGGCCCCGGCCGCGTCGTTACTTGCGTGATGTGTCAATGAATGCCTCCCCAGCAGTGAGCGAGATGTCATAAGGCGCGTCAGCGTGTGTGGCTTACCCCCCTCTGTCCTGCCGGACATCTCCCCCTCAAGGGGGGAGATCAGCAAGACGTCCTCTCGCCGCTCTATCCGCAAGGTTTGAGATGGGCGATAAGCTTGCCGCAATTCGATCTCCCCCCTTGAGGGGGAGATGTCCGGCAGGACAGAGGGGGGTAAGCCACGCGCGCTGACGCCTATGGTCATCTACCGCTCTATCTTCCAACAACTCTATGTCCACCCACCACCATGTCAAGGCGAGCGGGCAATCACTTACACGTTAAGCGCCTATGGAAATTGACGAATTTACCGCCGCCCCTCGCCCAACGCATCAGAAATCCCAATCGTCATCCTCCGTGGCAACCGCCTTGCCGATAACATAGGATGAGCCGGAGCCAGAGAAGAAGTCGTGGTTTTCGTCTGCATTGGGGGATAGGGCAGACAAAATGGCCGGGTTGACCTTGCAGGCTTCTGCCGGGAAAAGCGCTTCGTAACCGAGGTTCATCAGCGCCTTGTTGGCATTGTAATGCAGGAATTTTTTGACGTCTTCGGTCAGACCGACGCCGTCATACAGCGCTTCGGTGTATTTCGCCTCGTTGTCGTAAAGCTCCAGCAGCAGGTCGAAGGCGAAATCCTTGATCTCCTGTTTGCGGGTCTCGTCCAGATGCTCCAGCGCGCGCTGGAACTTATAGCCGATGTAATAGCCATGCACGGCCTCGTCGCGGATGATGAGGCGGATGAGATCGGCGGTGTTGGTGAGCCGGGCCCGGCTCGACCAGAACATCGGCAGGTAGAAGCCGGAATAGAACAGGAAGCTTTCGAGAAAGACGCTGGCGATCTTTTTCTTCAGCGGATCGCCGCTATCATATTCGCGCATGATGAGCGCTGATTTGCGCTGCAAGAACTCATTTTCCTCCGACCAGCGATAAGCATCGTCCACATCGGGCGTCGAGCAGAGCGTGGAGAAGATGGAGGAATAGGAGCGCGCATGCACGGCTTCCATGAAGGAGATGTTGGACAGCACCGCCTCCTCATGCTGGGTCGTCGCATCCGCCATGAGCCTGATAGCGCCGACACCGTTCTGGATCGTATCAAGCAGTGTCAACCCGGTGAAAACGCGGATGGTCAGCTGCTGCTCTTCCGGCTTCAGCGTAGCCCAGGACTGGATATCGTTGGACAGCGGCACCTTTTCCGGCAGCCAGAAATTCGATGTCAGGCGGTTCCAGACCTCCAGATCCTTGTCGTCCTCCATACGGTTCCAGTTGATGGCGCGGATACGGTTGATCGGTTTGATTTGCATGTTCATGGTCTTTTCCTTGTCGATCACAGCGTACAGGATACGCAGCCCTGCACTTCCGTGCCGGACAAAGCCATCTGGCGAAGGCGGATGTAGTAGATGGTCTTGATGCCCTTCTTCCACGCATAGATCTGGGCGCGGTTGATATCGCGGGTGGTGGCGGTATCGCGGAAGAACAACGTCAGCGACAGGCCCTGATCCACATGCTGCGTGGCGGCAGCATAGGTATCTATGATCTTTTCAGGCCCGATCTCATAGGCATCCTGATAATATTCGAGATTATCGTTGCTGAGATAGGCGGCGGGATAATAGACGCGTCCGATCTTGCCTTCCTTGCGGATTTCGATTTTCGAAACAATGGGATGGATCGAAGAGGTCGAGTGGTTGATGTAGGAAATGGAGCCTGTGGGCGGCACGGCCTGAAGGTTCTGGTTATAAAGGCCGCCCTCCATCACGGCCTGTTTCAGGGCCTTCCAATCTTCCTGCGTCGGGATGGCGATGCCAGCCTTTTCGAACAGTTCTGCCACGCGTGCCGTCGCAGGCTTCCATTCCTGCGTCACATATTTCTCGAAATAATCGCCGGACGCATATTTGGAGTTCTCGAACCCCTTGAAGCTCTGGCCACGCTCCACCGCCAGCCGGTTAGACGCACGAATGGCGTGATAAGCGACCGTATAGAAATAGATATTGGTGAAATCGACGCCTTCTTCCGAGCCGTAATAAATCCGCTCGCGGGCCAGATAGCCGTGCAGGTTCATCTGGCCAAGCCCAATGGCGTGGCTGTCGTCATTGCCCTTTTCCACCGAGGGAACGGAGGAAATGTGGCTCATGTCAGAGACCGCAGTCAGCGCCCGGATGGAGGTTTCGATGGTCTTGCCAAAATTCTGCGAATCCATGGTGGAGGCGATGTTCAGCGAACCGAGATTGCAGGAGATGTCCTTGCCCATCTGGTCATAGGACAGGTCTTCATTGTAGGTGCTGGCTTCGCTGACCTGCAGGATTTCCGAGCATAGATTGCTCATGGAAATACGTCCGGCAATCGGGTTGGCCCGGTTCACCGTGTCTTCGAACATGATGTAGGGATAACCGCTTTCGAACTGTATCTCCGCAATCACCTGAAAGAAATCACGGGCCTTGATCTTCTTCTTGTGAATGCGGCTGTCGGCCACCATCTCGCGGTATTTTTCGGTGACCGAGATTTCGGTAAAAGGCACGCCATAGACGCGTTCGATATCGTACGGCGAAAAGAGGTACATATCCTCGTTGTTCTTCGCGAGTTCGAAGGTGATATCGGGAATGACCACGCCGAGCGACAATGTCTTGATGCGGATTTTCTCATCCGCATTCTCGCGCTTGGTATCCAGAAAACGCATGATATCCGGGTGGTGGGCGTTGAGATAGACTGCCCCTGCCCCCTGACGCGCGCCCAGTTGGTTGGCGTAGGAAAACGCATCTTCCAGCAGCTTCATGACCGGAATGATGCCGGAAGACTGGTTTTCGATCTGCTTGATCGGCGCACCGGCCTCGCGAATATTGGTAAGCGACAGCGCCACACCGCCGCCGCGCTTGGAGAGCTGCAAGGCAGAATTGATGCCACGCGAGATGGATTCCATATTGTCTTCCACCCGCAGCAGGAAGCACGACACGAGTTCGCCGCGCTGCTTCTTGCCCGCATTGAGGAAGGTCGGCGTCGCGGGCTGGAAACGCCCGGAAATGATCTCGTCCACAAGATCGCGCGCCAGCTGCTCGTTGCCCTGCGCCAGCGTAAACGCCACCATGCAGATGCGGTCTTCGTAGCGCTCCAGATAGCGTTTTCCGTCAAAGGTTTTCAGCGTGTAGCTGGTGTAATATTTGAACGCGCCGAGGAAGGTCGGGAAGCGAAACTTCTTCGCATAGGCGTAATCGAAGAGATCACGCACGAAGTTGAAGGAATACTGATCGAGCACCTGTTGCTCGTAATATCCCTCACTGACCAGATAATCGAGCTTTTCCCGCAGGTTATGGAAGAACACCGTATTCTGGTTCACATGTTGCAGAAAATACTGCCGGGCCGCCATGCGGTCCTTTTCGAACTGAATGTGCCCATCCTCATCATAGAGATTCAGCATGGCGTTCAACGCGTGGTAATCCAGCGTCGGTTCAGTGGATTTCACCGCATGACCCTGCGAGGGCTTGGGGGAGATGGTGGTCAACGTATCCAAAATCGTTCCAATCCATGTTTGACATTGGCGACATCTTCGGGCGTGCCTAGAAGCTCGAAGCGATAGAGAAACGGCACCGCGCATTTGCGCGATACGATGTCTCCCGCCGAGGCGAAGGCCGCGCCGAAATTCGTGTTACCCGCGGCGATGACGCCATGGATGAGACTGCGGTTGGCAACACTGTTGAGAAAATGAATCACGGGCTTGGGCACCGCCCCCTTCAGCCCTCCGCCGCCATAGGTGGGCGTCAGCAGCACGTAAGGCCCGTCCACCTCGGGCGCGTCCTCATCTGCCGAAAGCGGCAGACGCAAAGCCCGCACACCCAGCTTTTCGACAAAGCGATGGGTATTTTCCGAACGGCTGGAATAATAAACGATCAGGCCCATCACATCCCCGGCTGGCTGAACGCTGCACGCCCTGCTGGAGCGAGGCGGCTATAGGCTCAGGCAAGAGCGCCGATCATATCCGGACGGAAGCCTGCCCAGTGCTGTTCACCGGCAATAACCACAGGCACCTGGCGGTAGCCCAGCCCCTGCACCAGCGCATAGGCATCAGCATCCTCGGAGACATCGACAATCCTGTAATCGATGCCCTGACGGTCCAGCGCGCGGGTGGTGGCAGTGCATTGGACGCAGGCGGGTTTGCTGTAGACGGTAATGGTCATGATTTCCTCTTGGGATTGGACAAGCGAGAGCGAACGCGCAACCGGACGAAGCGCGTGGACGACATGGCAATGGAAGCGAACACAGGCCGACAGGCACCGCACCTCACAAAAGATGCGACGTCATCTGGCAGACGCAGACTATCGGGAACGGCTTACGCCACCCGCAGACAGTCACACGAGTGTTGAACACCTTCGCGAAAAGGCACTGGACAAGAAAAACAAACTGGACATGGACTTCACCCCGAAGCAGCTCATGCAGGACATTCGGGAACACGACACGCGCGGCTCCATGCCGCAACAGACGTAATAGCTCCCGGACACCCCGCCCGTTGACGTAATCGCTCTAGGCAGGTCTCCTGGCTCACGGATCAACGTATCTATCCCACCTTCCCGGATCGACATGACCCAGTGGCATTTTGGAACAGACACTCACCGCTTACAGTTGCGGGGGCAGCTACGGCTTTTGAACGCTCATCATGAACGCACCGTATTCCCATCTTAGCCTCACAAGTCTTGCGACTCGAAGGAACCTAGAACACTACATATAGTAGACTAGGTTAATTTCCCGTCAAGACTTATTGCGATTTGTGAGAAATGAGATGGGGAAAACGTTGAGGCTAGGCGGAAGAGGCGTTGAGTACGCCTGCCCGTTGAGGGCCTTTTGGCACCCTGACTAATGCGTCGAGGGTGCGCGTAGCGCGTCAATGAGGGCATAGATCACGGCGACCAGGACCAGCAGGGTCGTGCCACTAAAAGGAAGTGGCAACATGATCTGCTCGGTTGCAAAGGCTCCGCCAACCACCAGAACGATCTGAACCGCAGCAAGAATCAGCATTGTGGTCAGGGGTAAGATCACGCCCCTATTCGCGAAGAAACGGCGGTAGCCAAAAACGAAAACGGGAATCAAGACGGCCGTCACGGCGAAAACATAAACCCTCAGCCACTGTGCGTCCGGCAGCGAATCCGGCGCCAGAAAGGCCAGCGGCATCAGGACATAGCTGCTGGCAGTTGCCGCAAGCAAGGGAGGCCAAACGACCACATTCATCCAGCGTATCGAACCCGTAGCCGCCTTCTTATCCTGATTGCCCAGCACGGCACGTATGGCAAAGACCACCAGGCCGACCGCGACAGCAATGATGCCGATTGCCAACAGAAACTGCGAGCCGCCGACAGCGCCAACTCGCAACATTTCAAAAGACGAAGACAGCTGAGATGGCAGCGTCATCAGCGCGGGCAGAAGCCACAAAATCCAGAAACCGGCGACGAGACTTGGTAGAACGACAAATCGCGACAAGAACAGAAGTACGGCCACACCGCCAACCAGCGACGCGACGATGACCGCCACGCCAAAGGAACTGGCATCAGCCAGAAAACCCATGGTCGATACCATCTGCGCAATGCCAGAAGCCTGCGACACGGCCAAAACCAGTGCGAGGATATTCTCAACCACGACCAGCGCCACGCTGTTTTCCAGACGCGGAACAAAGAGGCGAACGATCTGCCCCAGCGCAAACGCCGTCAGAATAGAGCCCACCCCCAACGCTAGAATCGAGAGCTGCGAGGGAAGACCATTCCTCGACTGCGCTTCCATGAACGCAGGATCGAGCCCCGGCATCGCAATATTCCAGCCAATCATGGCCACAACCGAAATCAAAACCACCTGTCCAAGAACGACAAAAATGCTGCGCTTGCTGGACTCGGAGCTATCAACCGTAACGCTCATGGATTATCCTCTTTATACAACTTAAGATCATAACCAAACTTATCGGCATGTCACGGATTTCCTGGGTAGAAAAGGCATCATACCAGCTGTCAAATCCAGCTGGAGCGGGCACATCTAAAACCCTGCGCATCTTGAAAAGGTTAGCTGCTTGAAGAACATCCTGTTTGTCTGCAGCCAGAACAAGCTGCGTAGCCCTACCGCCGAACAAGTCTTCGCAAACTGGCCCCGAATCGAAGTCTCTTCTGCCGGTACCAACAACGATGCCGAAAACCCGCTCTCCAGCGAGCAGATCGCCTGGGCCGACATCATATTCGTGATGGAAAAAATCCACCGCACGAAAATACAGAGCAAATACCGCGCTGCTTTAAAAGGTAAAAGGCTGATATGCCTCGACATTCCAGATAACTACACGTTCATGGACCCTGCACTGGTCTCAGTGCTGGAAGCGAAGGTACCGAGATATCTTTAGGCCATAAGGGCGTGCCGGATACGGCGGATGTCTTTCACATCAAAGAGCGATTCCGTTAACACATTGATTTTCACAAGGTGAGCCAAAACTATCGATTCATCTTGCCACTCTTTGTGATTCTTTCCCGAGATACAGCGATTCAAGTCGGGACTTTGCACGGACTCGAAACGCTACAAGTTCAAATGAGCATCTGGGCTCTCTCAGCAATAGCGCCATCGGAAAGCAGTTGCTGTGAAAACTCGATGAGATGCTCTATACGTTTATAAAATCCCCATTCCTGAGCGATCTCGGCCACTTCTTCCGGGCGTCCTCCATCGCTTAAGAAAGCCGACAGAGCTTGATAAGCCAAAAATCTTGGCACCTTACTTTCGAAGCGAAATAAGTCGGCAACAGTCCTGGGCTTCGATGTAAATCGAACGCGGACACCCAGAACTACTCGCTCTTCCACACCATACCCGTAGTTGTACCTACCTTGCCAATGGTGCATTCGAGTACCGTCGGGGGCCGTGGGGCGGCATGTCGTGCCGGTAAATCCGAGGGTCCAATGGGCTAGTCGCTCGTCAACTAGGCTATGGAATATCAAAGCGCCTCCCAAACAAAGTATGCCGTCCGGATAACGAATCGCCAATTCAGCAGCCTTGTAGTTCGATCGAGGCTCGCCAGGTCGCCGTAAACAATAGATCCCGTAGTGGATCAGGTCGATTTTCCCGCTATTTCGCATTGTCTTGAGTGCTTCGAAGGGGATTCCAGACCTTAAGAAATCTTTACACCTCCGCACGCTCTGCACTTCGAGCATCGCGAGGATTTTCTCTTCATGGATGGTAAACATGGGCGTCCTTCAACTTACGTTTGTTGGGTTCCGACGGTTCATAGCGTTAGCGACGGCCTGGAACATTCTGACCTCTACTCAAAAGCGGCACTGTGCCAGGTGGGCGGCTTGCGAACGACAGAGGATTTTTGTCCATGACCATCTCGACTTCCGCCCTTTTCCAAACAAGCTTGGTTGCCCTGCCGACCAACGGAAGCGGATAGACACCCTGAGCTTCAAGACGGTCGCGGATCACTCGAACGGAAGCCGTCACGAACCTTCCAGCCAGTATCCGCTGTATTTCCGGGGTAAGAACGTAATTCTTGCGGAACTCGACCAGATCGGAAATTGAAAGCGTACGCGGCAGAAGACCTGTCAGCATCATGTCGTTCAAATTCGGAACATGCGTGCCCAATAAAAACGCTGCATCGGTTTGCGATATCACCATATTCGGAATCTCGCTTCCAACTGTGACCTCGAGAAGCTGCAGGAGCTCTCCCAGACTGCAATAAAGGCGCTGCATCCCAAAGTGACTGCCTGTGTCGCTCGATTGCCAAACCTGAAGGCGTTTCTCGATAATGGCGGAAGCAGTTTCCGGCCAACGATTGGTTGGCATCGGAGAAAATGTCGCCATCGCGACTGACAACCGTACGGCATCCAAGGCTGGTGTGCTCGTTCTGACCACGTTGTCGATCGCCATGATCAGTTTGTCCGTCGAGGCCTTTTCGTAGTATCCGCCGGGCTCCGGAAGCCTTATGAGATGCGAGCATGCACTTTCGTCGCGGGTCAGAAGCCCCGCTGCCGCGAAGCTCGGAAGGAGCGGCTCCGAAAGCCCGGTAAGATGGGCGACCTGTCGAGGAGCAAGGAGCTGCTTGGATCGCTCGATGAGCACGAAGAGCTCTGGCTTGAGAATAAGCACCGGACTATGGCAATCCGTCGAGCGTAGAACGGTCACCCTCGGATCAGACGCCAGAGCCGAGAGGCGCTTGCGGGGAATTCCCGTCAGACCAGAGGCCTCCTCGATCGATATCATCTCGGGTCTGAACCTATTCTCGGCCTTTCTCACCGAGAAAGTCGCCTGCGCGCTTAGCCGCATATTTTCCAGCAGTTCCTGCTTGAGGAGACCACGCAAATGCGGTGCAACCATCGTGTCGTGCGTGATCCACAGAAGTGGACCCAACTCCTTCCCGATCCCATAGTGATGATCATTTCTGAGATGCGCGTCTGCGCGCACCTTGTCTGCCACCTCATACAGCGCGTTAGGCCAGTCGATGAGGACTCTTCCAGCCTGAGACAGATATCGCGGATCGATATCGACAAAGCGCCGGTCCGCGCGCCGGCCGCCGGCCGAAAGACTGAGCGCCTCCGCGACAGCAATCACGAATTCCCACAGGTGGCCAGGCTGCTCGTTAGCGAAGATGTGGGAAGTTTTGGGTCCCATATTCCTGAGACAAGGATCGACAAGCGCGCTCACAAGGTCGAGGCCAGCTTCATAGTCGATCGTCACAAACGGTCTGACGGCGTCCCGCAGATCCTCGCTTCCAATAAGTAATCCGAAACGGTCCCTCGAAACGCAATAGCCGCATTTCTCGACGCCGTACTTGTGGCTAAACCAAAGCTTCTTCTTACATCTGGGACAATGGTCAAGAAGAAGCTGCTTAGTCTCAGGATCGTAGGGCAAGGGCAACAGTGACCAGACTGCGCGAGAATGAAGGGAACGCCTGAGAGCCAGGGGTGACACTCTTCGGAACTGCACAAGTAGGTGCGACGCCCTGATCGGAACACCGAAGAAGTCGACAAAGCCCGCTCTCCCCGGAATTTCGGGCTGCAGAAGCGGACGGAGCTCGTCCACTCCCCCAGGAAGACCGAGCATGTCGGCAATATTATCGGCGAAATTAATGAGTAACGTCGACATCGTCACCGAATCCCTGAAGTAGCGCTTTGAAATCATCTTCCGCAATACGGAACTATCAGGATAGCCATTCACGAAAAGCGCACGCATGATTAGGTCGGCTGCCGACTCGCCCAATATCGGGCGAACCGGAATCACAAGGGTCTTGCCAGCGAGTTCCAAGCGACGTTCGGCCATTTCGGAGGTAAATCTCAGATTGCTCATTTTTTAGGAGCTCTCATGAATTCGAGATAAGGCGAATCCAGGCTTGGACCGTCCCGAAAAGGATTGGTGGAAACGAGTTTTAGCGGTGTCGCCCATGAATCCACCGCCATCTCCAGATGAATGCGCTCCACGGCGGTGGCCTTTTGCGTAAACGCGGCCTCTGCGGCGGCGCGAATTAGCTTCGCAGCCACCCCGATCCGACCTCCCGATACGATATGTACAAGTGCAGGAATGTCGCCGAAAAAGAAGTTGGACTGCCGCTCGAAAAGCCCGTGGCTCCAAAGCTTGCCGCCGAGAGTGCCCAGAAAGTTGGTGAAGATCTCACGCTGTTCCTGGACGAAAAAATTCAGTCGGCTGAAGTCGAGTTCCGGAACTCCACGGAACTTGACCTGATCCTCGCTGAATATCAGGTCGCGAGCGATCGGTGTCCCGATAAACATGAGAGGAACCATGCCGTCGATGAGATATTTCTTAAGATTGTCCTGTACGACCATCGTCTTCTTGTCTGCAAGTCCTGACCGTTCGAGCGCGTGAAATGAGGTCGCGGAGGACAGATGCTGGATCTCGTCAATCGCGATGAGTTCTGTCTCCCACTCCACGATGTGTTTATAGATCCTGCGGCGCTTCCACTGCAGGGTTCCCATCTCCGGGTTGGGATCCCCGAGCGCAGTGAGGAGATCAGTGGCAAGCGACATCGGTGATGCGGGCGCTGAGAGCGTGACGTGGATCACTTTTTTCTGCAGCTTGGCGACGGTCGCTGGCTTCGTGTCCGGGGCGAAGATTCCAAGTTCCATGACATAGGGCACGATCCGGTTTTCGATGTAGGTCGTGACGGACATGGACTTGCCGGAATGCGAGTCGGCCAAGAGCAGCCCGCAGTCCTGCTCTCCCCCCGGCTCCCTGCGTTTCGCTTCTCGAAGGTCGTCGAAAAGCTCGAAGGCGGCATCAAGCCGTGGATGTGGGATGCGTATTTTCTTAAACTCCGCGCGGATATGACCCTTGGAAGTGGCTAGGCACATTGTTGCAACCTTTCGATCAGAGGAGGTGTTGGATCGCCGCGAGCGCATCGTCGGCATCGGGTATGACGAACATTCCAAGGTCCTCCACGGTGGTCAGAGGCTTTACCGGATCCGGAAAGTACTCGAATGCGGGCTTCGGCTTGGTCGACGTGTTAGCCTTCTGCACATTTCGGGCTCGCGTCTGGGCTGCCTTGCGAGCTCCTAGAACTGGTCCTTTCACGGGCAGCGCCGGACCTTTCCGTTCCTTGGCGGGATAGGCGGTGGGAACCTCGTGGCTCTTGCTACCGGATGCCGAAGGGGTCACGAACTTCTCCTCGACGATACTGCCGGCAACGAGTCTTCTGCGCTCGGCCTCGAGCGCCCTAGCATCCTTGCGGGACTTCTTTACCGGCTTGCCCTCGATTGACGGCACCAGCGTGGCATAGTGCGCATCGCGCGCCGCCATCATTTCCACATCACTGTGGAATTCGAGATTGCGGGCATCGGCGAACTCTCTGATCCGCTTTGCGACGGCCCAGGAAAGCATTCGAGAATAATCTGGAAACTTGTTGGGAACCGTTACAAAGCATTTCCTCTTCGGGTTCCAGACATCGATGTAGGAGCAATCCTCCTGATGCTTGACCGCGGCGCACTCGATGGAGTGGCGTTTTGGGACCTTGTGACGGTAGCTGATCGCCGATCCGAAGGCAGCAAGATCGTTGATGAGACCGCTGATGATTTCCGGATGATGGAAAATCTGTCCATCCAGCTTGATACCCTGGGGAGTGATCATGCAGGTGACGGTCTGGCCGAGAGAGACGTCCAATGTAGCGATATCGTCGACCATAGGCCGCCCATGCCGCTCAATCCCCAGCTTCCACTTTCTGGCGGGAGCCATGCCGATTCCCTCATGGACCTCGACATGGTGCATTGTCACGATGGTACGCCAGAGCCGAGGATAGACCTCCTCGATGGACAAAACGGTATCTTCCTGAGGCTTCAGTTCCAGTTCCTTCATGCCGTCCGGTTTCTTCAGGATTCCGCCGGGCAGCCTGTGCCACAGGTGTTCGTTCAAGATTCCAAAGAACCGTTCGACGCTCGCCTTATACTGGGGCGTGCCCTTCGGTGCGAAGATCAGTCCGATCCCGGCCCTCTCGCACATCACCTGGAACGAGACCCCTACGTTCTCGCGGCCGTTGTCCACGACGAAGTAGATCGGTTTGCCGAACCCGTCCGTCGCCCCCTTGTGCTCGCCATATTCGTCAACGAGGAAATCCTTGTATCTGACGACCTGCTTGACGCATTCCATCAGCGAGTAGACCGATGGAGGTTCGAGACTGAGGAAGGCTCCGAGGATCATCCTAGAGAACAGATCCATAGCGATGACGAGCCAAGGTCTGACAAATCCTATCACCTCGCCTTGATCGTTTAGAACCCTGGTCCACCAGTCCACTTCGGTCTGATCGAGAAGGACGTAGTGGAGCGGCCGCAACGGCTGCAAGGGAAGAGAGTGCCCTTTGTAGCGGGTCAATGCGGCCTTCAGCCCATAACGTTGGACGCACCGGTCGTAGGTCTCAGACTCGTTTATCCAGTTGTCCAACGTCGTAGCGCAGGGGCGCTTCATCGCGGCCCCGCCCAGTGAGGCAGTTTCGGCATTCGCGCGATCGAAACGTGAATAGAAGAAAGCCTTGGCCTGGGGCTTCGACACCGCAATGCTCGACCAGTAGTGCTCGAACATCATGGCCTTGAGCTCAAGAACGAGCTTGGGCCACCATTTCTCGGCGCTGTGTTTTCCTCTCTGCGAGACGAAATCGTCCAAATGCCGCCTTCCGGGCACGCCTTTGAGCCATGCGCGTCGGATTGCGCTTGCGGAAGGACACCACATGAACCCCATCGCTAGGGCGGACTCATGTGTGGCGGCTATGAAGCGGTTCAGCTTCTTGGTTGACCGCTTGACGTTGCCGAGAGCGTCCATAGCCAAGACATAGTGAAAAAGCGTACGTCCTTCGAATAGAGCCTTCGCGGCCGCTATCCTCCGATCCCTCTCCCTCCGGTTGATGCCTCCCTCCTGCGGATCCATGTTCGCTCGCGGATCCGGCATAGTCCTTTCCATCGCCGAACCCTGCCCCGATACTCTCGCGATGGCCCCAAGACCTCTCAGGCGCTTGAAGTCGCGCTGCGGAAGATTTCGCTTGTTGCCTGTCTTCGAATCCCTGAACTGAAGATCGCCATTCGACAGCACCGACTTGAACTGCCGCAACCCGGTACAGCCGTTGGTTTCCTTGAACGCATAAAACTCGTCGATCTCGAGATCGAAGTCCCTAAGCATTTCGCACTCTCCTATTGTCTGACGACCGTAACGACCGACGCTCCGGTTATCGGGGATCTGAGATCGATGGAGATGACCCTCCGAACCTGGAGCGCATGCAGAGTCGCCTCACCGCGCGGACCGCCACCGAAAGCTTCCACGAGCTTCCCGTAGTGGCCGACGCCCTCGCTTCCCAAGACAGCAACGGCAATCGCGCTGTGCCGTGCGTCGACAGAGGTCATCGCGTTCAAGGCGATGGGCACGAAGCGGGCGAGCAGCGAAGGCTTCAGGTCGACCGAGCGCCGAATGACGATGAAGTGGATTCCTTTCATCCGGTATGCTTGTCGTGCTAGCTCCAATTTCTCCTGATAGACCTCGTCGCCGTTGCGCGGGTCGTCATCGTCCTTCACCTCGACAACCAGCTTCTTGCACAAGCGACGCGGGGTTCCGAGAAGAGGGTGGCTCGCCGCGTCAGCAAACGGCACGCCACGCTGGATGTTCTGGAGAAACTGCGGTTCTACTTCCAGTTCGAGGTCCGGGAAGTATATCAGGGGGGCGTCATCGCCCTCGACATAGATTTCCAACCTGTGGGACTGCGACATCAGCGCATGGACTGCAGTCGCGACCTCCGAAATCTGCAACGTCGGCAGCTCGCATTTCATGGATTCCACCGGCATGTTTCGAAACCCTGATTTCAGGCAGGGGACCGTCGCCGTGGGCTTCGTCTTCCTGCCGGTGATTATCCGCCTCAAGGGCCCTCCCTCCTCTGAACGGACAATGGTGGCGACCACTCCATTGTTTCTGACTGCTCTGATGTTCTTCTTGGGTACAGGCATGATTCATCCTTCTCGGATCGAAGCGATCCGGTTTAAGGTTACCGGTGATTGTTTTAGTGGTGGCCGGCGACTAACTGGCCAGGGCTTCGCGAAATCCGGGTGGGCACGCGAAGAAGCGTGCGAGCGGAGCGCTGGTAGGCTTAAGATCTAGAAGGACCGGAAATAGGCAACAGCCTTCGATGAGGAGCGAAGGTACTGCCCTCATGACTGCTGTAAGGCCGGCTCCGGGGTGGTACGCGGGCAACCGCCGCGCGCTGCGAGCTGCATCTCGGTCAAGTAGCTCGCCCGAGTCTGAGGCGCTGCAGCCATGGCGAAAGGCTGGCAGAAGTAATCGGCTCCTAAGGCATTTGGCATGAGACTTTCTCCAATCATTGAGTTGTTTCTGAAAGGTCCATCTAAAAGCTCGTCGCATGCGACGTGCCCGAACCCGACCGCAGCAGTCATAGAAGCAGAAAAGATTCCGTAAAACCCAATACGATTAGCAGGACTTAACAGCATCTATTCCATTGCTCATCAGGATCCATCCTCAAAAATTCCAAAAGACAGAGAAAGGACTCAAGGTCTACAGGACCAGAGACTGAGTCCTATGAAAACCTGCACGACATCCTGACTTTCAAGGATTCGATGTACCCAAGGAAGAGAGACTGACCGGACGAAGATGAATCCTTCCAATCTCAAATGTGCATCAAGCTCAATCGCGCGAATCTCCTGCCACAGCCACTTGACCGCAAGAAGTTGAAACAGGCATTTTGAACATCGGAGATGGCGACACAAAACACCCGATGGCGCACGAACGGTAAGCTCTACTTTACGGCTAGTTTAATGATTTAAAGAAGTTAGCACGCAAATTGCCACGCTTCAGCAAGAGCTTCGCCTTCGACCGTGTCCGGGTAAAAAGGCGCGCGACGCACATCCGCCAGGCCCAAATGGTTCGAACATCATGCTTCTCCGATCTGTGATTCATTGAGTTCAATCCTCCGCAGGCAGAGTATGAAAAACTCGGTTGCAACCGGTTATCCTCAAAAAGATCCCGGTGGGCGCACTTAGAAATCCTGTTCGCTAGCATCGCGACCAGATAAATGGTATGATTTGCTCCTGAATCCGGGACACTGATTGCTCTGATGCCATCATCCCGGATGTGTTGACGGCGTAGTCAAGCAATACCCGATTCGTATTTGATTGACATCGATAAAATGGATGCAAACGGAAATAGATGCTGAATTTTCGGGATACACTGATGAATGAAACTGAGACCGTTGTCGACCCTGTCTCCGGTAGGATGCTGGATGAGCTGCAGTCCGCCGTGGCGGCTGAAAGGCGCGCAGTTGAGGCTAGCCTCGACAAGATAAGGCGGTGGGAAAAAGCTATTTCCAACCTGCGAGGTGTCCCGGAGGTTGACGGGAACCAGCCGCCACAGACTACGACGGTCCGCCGCGTGCATATGGGTAGTCAGGCGCACAAGCTTCGAACACATGTGATCGAGTTACTGCGTGAAAAAAATCGGCCCTTATCTCGCTCCGAAATCCTGGAGGGACTGGCCTCTAAAGGTGTCGAGCTTAACTTCAAGGACCCTATTAAACGCATCACCAAAATCATGTGGGAAGCAAAGGAATTCCAGCACCTGCCGACTGGCTACTGGTTTGCGGGAACAGTCCCTGAAAGCGACACACTCTAGCCGCGACTTGTCGACCTGTCGGCAAGTTCTGCTTTGAACTTCCCTTCCTGTTCGGTTCCCTTTCGCTCGGCTGCGCGGCGTCGCCGTTCCTCAGTTTCGTTCCGGCATGCTGCTTCCTCGATCTGAGGCCGCCGATCCTTGAGCTCCTGAAATGATCGAAAGGAAACGTTTCACTCCTTATGTGGCCATCCTATCGCGAGTGAGGAAACTCGCGATGCCTATACATGACCGTGGTCGAACAGGGAGTATTGATGCGGAAGCCCGCTCTTCCAAGCTCGAGGTGCCAATTCTGGTCCGGATCGATGTCGTAAGCATCCCTGCCCTCCGAGTCGGCGAAGGCATCGGCTTCCGCTTCAAGCTCTGCCAGCCACCAAGGGAACTGACGCGAAGCTGGCCGGCCTGGTACCAATCACGTTAACGAGTGTCTCTCCACCGGGCACGGGGAAAATGTTCTCGGAACTGCTCCACAATCACCCGGTCGTATTGAAAGCTAACGTCGGCACCCGACCTGACATCGTTTTGAGCCGTGCGATCGATATCGTCCTGAGTAGCTCGACTCATGGCGATCATAACGCCTTTCGGCCCCATCAGGTTTTCATCGCTACGGGAGCGCGCCCCTGTTTGCGATTGGAGGACCGCTATAATTTGCGGAATATTCGATCCCAAAAATGAACTGGTCGAACCAAAAACTGGACTGCCAGGTCAGATCCGAAGAGCGGCATGCGTGCTGGCCCGCTTTGACCTGAGTTCAATAGGACCACGCATTCTTGATAAACAGCTCTATCTCTTCGGGCTCGATCGTCTCCTTCGTATCGGCGGCGTCCGCGACAACGATCTTGGTAACGTCGAGTGCCTTCAGCACATCCTTCGATCCGATCCAATCGTCGTTCCACAACGGTTCTGGCTTCCCGTTGACGATCTGGCAGATCGGCTCCTTGCTGACGAATTCCAAACCCACGGCTTTTGGTTTGGTTAACTATACTGCCGATAACAGAGGCAAACCGGTGACGACGACCGGAGTCTTGTCCGGTACCCGGCCATAGAGGTCGACCACATCCTGATTGATCATCCGCACACAACCCGACGACACGGATTTTCCGATGCTATTCCATTCCGGTGAGCCATGAATCCGGTACAGCGTGTCCTCACCGTTCTGGAAAATATAGAGCGCCCGTGCACCGAGCGGATTTTTCAGGCCGGGGGCCATGCCGCCGTTTGCAATGCTGTAAGGCACCAGTTCAGGCTGCCGGGCGACCATCTCGTCAGGCGGCGTCCAGCGCGGCCACTGGCGCTTATACTGGATGACACCCTTTCCTGACCATTCGAATCCTTGCCGACCTAGACCGACACCATAACGCATCGCCTGTCCGCCCTCGTATGTGAGGTACAGGAAATAATTCGCCGTATCGACGACCAGTGTGCCGGGCCGCTCACCCGTGGGATCGCTCACCATCTGACGGTGGAAGCGCTCGCTGATCTTCTGGTAGGGGATGGCAGGAAGCGGGAATTGTTCTTCTGGCATCGGCCCGTACATCGTCGAGAGAGCGGGACTTTCGACTGGAATTATTGCGGGTCGCTCCTTTTCGACTGTCGTCACGGAACAGCCTGTCAGAGCGACCGCTGCGACCCCTGCCCCGCCCATCATGAATCCGCGTCGAGTTAAAATTTCTGGATGCACTTGATATCCTCATAAGTATTGAAATTAAGCCCGGTGAATATCCGGGCTGATCACGCTGATCCCGCCACGAGTTTGCGGATCTTCTGCAGCCGGACTTCGCGGGGCTCATGCATGTCGAGTGTCCCTTTGAAGCTGCCGTTTGCGTCCATGAGATAGACGCCCGCGGTGTGGTCCATGGTGTAGTTCCCGCCATCGGTCGGCACCTTGCGGGAGTAGGCTGCGAATGCCTTCACTGCGGTGGCCGTCTGTTCGGGAGTACCCCTGAGCGCCATGATCCGCGGATCGAAGGAAGTCATGTAGCCGTTCAGCATCATCTCGGTGTCCCGCTCGGGATCCACGCTAATGAAGATGACATTGAACTTGTCCGCAGTAGAGCCGAGCTCTGCCATGAGGTCGGTCAGCTCGAAGAGCGTCGTGGGGCAGATGTCCGGGCAGTGCGTGAAACCGAAGAATGCCAGATACGGTTTGCCATCCAGAACACCGTTATCGACTGTCTGGCCTTTGTGCGAAACGAGGCGAAATGGCTTGCCGATGGCAGGGGAAAATGAGTTCGACGCATCCGCCACATTACCCGGACGCACATTCAGATCACGGCCCAGGATCAATAGCCCTGTTGCGACCACCGCGACTAGGCACCAGATCACGATCCGGAAAATCCTCACACCTTTCATCAAACCTCCCACCACTGTCCCATGTCATCGGGAATCATTCGTGGGAAAGCCGTAATCCCTCTAGTGGCCTGAGGTTCAATAGCATTCTGACACCCTTTGTCGGTTCTGCGCTGAAGTGACGCACCAAGGCAGGTTTCGATTTTTGCCAGGACACCTGTTTCTTCCGCAACTGGTCTTGACCCTCAAGCTACTAGAGGTCTCACAATCGGAGCGAATCCATTGAGGGCAGAGAATGCGTGAGGCGACAGTGCAATCGGAAGACAGGGCGTGGCTACCGACCTTCGCGGCTTGGATGGTCGCTCTGGCTTCGACTTTGGGCGCGCTGTTCATCGGCGAAGTCATGGGTCAGGCTCCTTGCGACCTCTGCTGGCACCAGCGCGCCTTCATGTTTCCGTTGGCTGTCCTGCTGGCTGTGGCTGCGTTCCGATCGGATGGCCGGGCGTGGTTCTATGCAGCGCCGCTGGCCGCCATCGGATGGCTGATCGCTGCGTTCCACAATCTTCTCTATTTCAAGGTCATCCCGACCGCCATCAAACCATGCGGTCAGGGCCCCTCCTGCTCGGGCGACGGGATGATCCTGTTCGGGGCGCTTCCCATACCCCTTCTCTCGCTTGCAGCATTCACCGCAATCATCATCCTACTTCTTATCGTGCGCCGGAGAACATCAGCATGAACAGACGCACCCTCGTCCTCGCATCGGCCTCGGCCGCTATCGTCGTATTCGCCGGAGGCGCCGCCCTCTATAGCGGCAACACCACCGAGCCGACACCTGTACCTGCACCAATCCCCATGTCGGGGAACGACACACTGGTCAGGATGCATTCTCCTGTCATGGGGCCGGTGTCCGCTCCCGTGACCATCGTCGAGTTCTTCGATCCGTCCTGCGAGGCCTGCCGGGCCTTCTATCCGATCGTCAAGCAGATGATGGCGCAGACGGGATCCGATGTCCGCCTCGTCCTGCGCTACACCGCGTTCCATCAGGGATCCGACGATGCCGTGCGGATACTCGAAGCTGCCCGCAAGCAGAACCGCTTCCAGCCTGTTCTCGAGGCCATACTGGAACAGCAGCCTGTCTGGGCTGATCACGGAAAGCCGGATCTGGAGAAGGCATGGCAGATCGCTGCATCGGCGGGGCTGGATATCGAACAGGGACGCAAGGACGCGGCATCGCCGTCGGTCGATAAAGTTCTCGCCCAGGACATGGCTGATGTTAAAGCCAACGACGTCAAGCAGACACCGACATTCTTCGTCAACGGGAAGCCTCTCACCGAATTCAGCCCCCAAGGTCTCTTGAATCTCGTCAAGGCCGAAATCGATGCGAGCAAGACAGGTTCCTGAATCCTGACTTGAGATATCGGAGCCTGAGCGCATGAGCGGACATCATCACGATCACGGAGCCGACGCTGGCGACAAGCGCATCTGGTGGGCGATCCTCGTCAACGTGCTTCTCACGTTTGCCCAGATAGCCGGAGGCATCGTCTCCGGCAGTCTGTCTTTGATAGCGGATGCAATCCACAATTTCAGCGACGCCGCTTCGCTCGTGATCGCCTACGGCGCGCGAAGGATTGCGCGCCGTCCGTCCGACGATACGATGACGTTCGGCTACGTCCGGGCAGAGATCGTCGCGGCGCTGATAAACTACACGACGCTGATCGTCATCGGCATCTATCTCGTCTACGAGGCCATCTTGCGGTTTATCACGCCGGAACCGATCGAGGGATGGACTGTCGTCATCATCGCGAGCATCGCGCTCGTGATCGACGTGGTCACAGCCATGCTTACCTATGCCCTTTCGAAAACCAGCATGAACATCCGCGCAGCGTTCCTGCACAATGTCTCGGACGCGCTTGGATCGGTGGGTGTCATCATCGCTGGCACACTCGTTATCATCTATGGCTGGACCTGGATCGACCCGGCGATCACCCTCATGATCGCAGGCTACATTCTATGGCAGGCCTTCACCGAAATCGGTGGATCGATCCGTGTCCTGATGATGGGCACGCCTGAGGGGGTCGATGTGAAGAAGGTCGTCGCGGACATGCGCTCCGTCGACGGGGTGAATGACGTGCACCACGTCCACATCTGGCCTCTCGACGAAGGACACAATGCTCTCGAAGCCCATCTCGTAATCAAGGATCTGTCTCTCGCAGAAATCGCTGGCGTCAAGCGCGCCGTGCGCAAGATGCTGTTGGACAAGCACGGGATCGGTCACTGCACCCTGGAGATTGAGACCGTCGAGGATAGTCGCGAAGCGGCGGTGAAGGTCATCGGCCACGTGGTCGACGAAACCTAACCCTTTTTACGTCCTGTGGGCACGCAGTCGGAGAAGATGGTCGACGACGAATGCCGCATCGTCTGCAACGCCAGCGATAAGACCGGAAGCACGGTTTCGCTGCCATGGTCGTCCCACGTAGTACAGGCCCGCGACGGGGGAAATGCCTTCGCGATGGACCGCTTCATGTCGGCTTCCGACCGCCCCTTCGATGTCGATCCAGCGAAAGTCTTGGGCATATCCTGTCGCCCATACGATCGAACCGATGTCCTCGCTCGTCCCATCCTCGAATTTAGCCCGCCTACCGTCGAGGGCGACCAGCCTGGACTTGAGGCTAACGCCACTCCGGATGAGAGAAGCATCATCGTTGCCGCGCGTGGGAAATGGATCTGCTTTTCGCATCCGTCTTCCGATCGTCCCGTACGCTGATACCCGCAGTAAACCGAGCCGCTCAAGCCACCACCATATACTGCGCCCGAGAACATTCTCCGGTAGCAGATTCCGCTGTCTTCCGCGTGCCAGAAGCGTCCGATGCGAAGCCGCCAGTTCCATCGCCACGTCCCTTCCGCTTGCGCCATCTCCGACGACCAGAACAGGGCCACTCGTGATCGAGCCCGCATTGCGGAAGTTCGTGACGTGCATCTGTTGAATGTCGGATGGCATCGAATAGGAGATTTCGGGTGTTCGGGGCGTGGAAAACGCACCCGTGGCGACGATCACCGCCTGACTGATCAAGCGGCCGCCGCCCTCCAGATAAGCGAGGAATAACCCGTCCACCTTTTCGAGCCTGACGACATTCGTCGACCTGATAATCGGGTAGCCGTTGCTCGCGGCGTACCGCTCAAGATAGTCTGAAAATTCATCCTTGGTGGCATAGCCATCGGGATCACCGATCAGCGGGATGCCAGGGAGACTGCTGATGCGGCGCGGCGTAAAGAGCGTGAGGGTGTCGTATCGGTTCCTCCAGCTATCGCCGATCGCTTGTCCAGCATCGACCATCAGGAAGCTCAGCCCTGCCATCCTCAGAGCATTGGCGGCGGCAAGCCCGGCCTGCCCCGCGCCGATGATCAGAATGTCAGCTCGCAGCCCCTTGCTGCTATCCATGGACATCGCGACGCCCGGTCATGGTCGGGCGGAGGTTGCGGTGCCTGCGCCCTCCGGCCTTGCCTCCCGACCTATGTGGAGGAAGCTGTAGGAGAAAACCGCCACGACGAACGTCGCCAGGATCGCGAGCATGATCCAGTTGTTGCGTTTCACCCTGCGCATCCGTTCATCAGGCTTGGCCACGTTCAATCTCCACCCGTCTCTGTCGCCGTCGCTGCCTCGGAACGCTTCCGCATTTCCTTGAAGGGATCGGCCAGCGCTGCGTCCGGCCTGCTGACCGGATAGTTTATTCCCGATATGCGGGCCGCAAGCTTTTCGGCACCGTCCTTCTTGAGAAGCGCGCGGAAGCTCGGATGCATTCCGCCGTCGACATACGCGGATACCGCAGAGCCTCGCTCCGCCATTGCGGCATCGACCTTCTTCTTCTCCACAGCCATTCGCGCTACGAGCTGCGGATCCTGTGGGGCCGAGACAACCGGGCAAGCAGCCAGAGGATCACGCGGTTCGCCCCCGACAAACTCAGTGTTGAACATGTAGCGGCGACCGCACACTGAAACCTTGGGCTGCTGCTTCGTCAGTTCGAAGGCATCGTAGCCTTCCTTGAGCGTCCGCCAGAACGGCAGGTTCTCGTCATCCTTGTGCAGCGCCATGTTTTCAGCAGTCATGCGATAAGGATAGGCCTGGACCTGGAAGCGATCCTGTCCGGACGAGAGGGCCTTGGAGACCACTGCGTAGATTTCGCCGACGCCCTGATCGGTCAAGGCGTAGCAACCGGACGAGGAGCATGCTCCATGGACCATGAGTGCCTCCCCGGTATAGCCGAGTGCGGACTCGAGCCGATTAGGATAGCCTAGATTGAAGGACACATAGTACTGGGACTTGGGGTTCAGCATACCTCTGGACACGTGGTAGAAGCCTTCCGGTGCCTGACGGTCGCCGTTGGCCGTCTTAGGTCCCAGCTTTCCAGACCATCTGCACATCGGGTAGGTCTTGAGCAGCGCATAGCGACCGGTCCCGTTGATCTTCCAGACCTCAAGTTCGCTTTCCTGCTTGAATATCCTGACGAGCACAGGGCTTTCGGGCTTCATTCCCTTCTTCGACATCTCCGTCAGGAGCTTCCCGGAAATCTGAGGCGCCGCCTGAGAGAGGTCGTCGAGAGCCATGTCAGAGACGACGCAGCCTGACAGTGCCGCGCCGACGACGGCTATCACAGCCACTCGGCGGAGAACGGAGTGGATGAAACACGTTATAGGTGCCCGGATCATCTTGGATATCGAGGTCATGCGGTGTTTCTGATGCCCTGGTTCATGGGAACTGCATCGACAAATCTGTTCAAGGACGATACTTCTCCGTTAGATCGGCCTGCGTGATCGAGTGAAAATGCTCGAGCACCCATCCACCCAACGATTCGGCGTGAGTATAGGACCTCTAGCTGCTTGAGGTGCAAGAGGGCTGCCTCTTGAAAATGCATCGTTTCGACGGCGGCGACCTGCACGACAACTTGATTTTCCATCCAGTGCGCCGGGTTCTATTTTTTCCCGATGACAAACCGGACCAAGAAATTCGCCTGCGCTGCATCCTGGATCGCGGTCTTTTCGGTGGCGGGCTACGCGGTTGTGAAGCTCACGCTTGCGGTTGTTTGCTGGGTTACGGGCCACGACCTCTTGGAAGCGATCGTTGGTTCGGTCGCGTCGATTGCGCTTGGTGCGGCCATCGGCATCGAATCCTTCATGTGGTTTAGGGATTGGCGCGCGAAGAGGCTCGATTCTCATTCGACGTCGTGATGGTAGGCTCCTGCAGCGAAATGGTGGATCGTGCCGCACCGGATACCAGTAGCTCACTTGATTTAGCGTGGGAGAAGCCTCACTTTCGCGGCATCACCTACCTGTTGGGTTGCAAACAGGGATCGTTTGCGTGATGAGGTTTATCGCGGCCAGCATCCGCAGGCGTGCCGCATGGAGGATCGATGCTCACTATTGGAGACCTGTCGAAGACGACCGGTGTGAAAGTGCCAACCATCAGATATTATGAACAGATGGGGCTTCTGTCACCGCCGGAGCGCTCGGAAGGCAACCAGCGCCGCTATTCCAGAACCGAGCAGGAACGCCTCTCGTTCATTCGGCACGCGCGCGATCTTGGTCTGACCATAGAAGCGATCCGTGAGCTGATCGATCTCAGCCAGCATCCGGAGAAACCATGTGAGGAGGCTGACAGGATCGCGGCAAAACAGCTCGTCGCCGTCCGACAGAAGATCGAACGGCTCAGAAAGCTAGAGGCAGAACTCGAGCGAATTTCCACACACTGCCACTCCAATCAGGTGCGCGACTGCTACGTGATCCGTGCCCTGGCCAATCATGACATGTGCACCACGGATCACGATTGAGAACCGGAACGATGCCTCTGTTCGAAACGAAAGAGAGAACCAGGACCTCGCCTAAACGGCAGGGCGAACGGAACTATGACTTCTATGATACGTCCGGGCGAAACCCCTTCGTCATTTATCGCGAGACGGTTGAAGGCTGGCTTGCCGAATTTCCTGCTGAAGAGCAATCGGATCTTGTCAGTCGGATGAGGGACGGCACGGACGTCCAGTACGAGCAGGCTTTGGCCGAAATCGTTACATACGTCGCGCTCCGACGTTCAGGCCTCGAAGTCGAGGTACATCCGCAGTGTCCACACCCGACGAACAGGCCTGACTTCCTTGTGAGGGATAGTGCCGGAGACTCACTTGCATATGTGGAGGTCACCTCGTTCGGACCGGATGTGAAGAGCGTCGCCCGCGACAATCGTGAGGCGGCCATCTACAACGGATTGGAAACGGTGGATCTGCCACCTGGCTGGCTGCTTGGATACGGCGTCAGGGCTCATGGAGCGACTGCTCCCAGTGTCAAAAAGCTCAAGGCCCAAGTCGAGCAATGGGCGCGTGAGGAATGTGGAGAAGACGCAAACCATGTTCCAATGAGAACATTCGAGGCGCAGGACTGGCGAATCGAGCTGACCTTGCTTGGGGGATTTGACAAGGGAAAGGTCTATGATCGAAAGATCGGCGCGGCCATGGGTGGGCTGCGTTCGGTGGCTCCACATCGGGATCTCCGCGTCGCGCTTGACAACAAGGCTCGGAAATACGGGATAGAGGCCATCCCCTACCTGATAGTCGTCGCGGACTGCAAGGGTTCGATACCGTTGGGCGATCATGTAGAGGATACTTTGCTGGACGGACTATTCGGAACACCCGCGGTTCGGTTTCGCAAACTTCCCGATGGTGGCTTTCAGACCTTCGACGTGAGAGGCGGCGACGGGTTCTGGGGATCCCACGGTGCCGCTCGAAACACCAATGTGAGCGCGGTGGCGATTCTGCCCGAACCGAACCTCTGGAAGCTTCGCGATCCTCGCTGGCAGCCGATCATCGCCTATAATCCCTTCGCCAGTTGCCCGATTGCTCACCATGTGTTCCCGTTGTCGGGTTTCGGTCCAGTGGTCGGTGAGGAAGGCTACGGACGGGTAGAAGGATCGAACCTCGCCGATATCATCGGACTTCCTCACGAGTGGCCTCCGGAAGACTAGATCAAGGGTATCGACAGCGTTCATTTGCTCGCCGTGAGATCATACCCCGGTCGCCAGTCATGCCTGCTACGCGACGAAGTCGTACAGCAGCTTGATGTTCAGCAAGGCGATCACCACGGCGATGACCCAGGCAAACGACGTGAGCCAAAGCGGTGCCTTGAGTTCCCCCATCTTCGCGCGATCAGAAGTGAACAGCACGAGCGGAAATACTGCGAAGGAAAGCTGGAGACTGAGGACGACTTGGGTGAGGATCAGTAGCTGTCCAGTGCCGCTGTCTCCGAATGCGATGGTGACACCCGCGGCGGGAATGATGGCTATCCCCCGCGTGATCAGGCGGCGAAGCCAAGGTGCTAGCTGAATCTTGAGGAACCCCTCCATGACGATCTGGCCAGCAAGGGTCGCGGTCACGGTCGAATTGATGCCGCAGCACAAAAGCGCGATCCCGAACAGCGTCGGAGCGATGGCAAGGCCCAGCAGTGGCGCCAGCAGATTATGGGCTTCACCCAGTTCCGCAACGGACGTCTGTCCGGTCTTGTGGAAAGTCGCCGCGGCAAGGATAAGGATGGAGGCGTTGACGAGCAAAGCGAACATCAGTGCGACGGTGGAGTCGATCGTCGCGAACTTCAGGGCTTCGCGCTTTTCAGGTAGCGTGTGGCCGTAGTCGCGGGTCTGCACAATTCCAGAATGGAGATAGAGGTTGTGCGGCATGACGGTCGCGCCGAGGATGCCCAGCGCAAGATAGAGCATGTCGGGGTTGGTGATGATCTCAGTGGTGGGCGCGAATCCGAGAATGACCTGGCCCCAGTCCGGATCGGCAAGCGCGATCTGGATGGTGAAGCAGACAGCGATCACGCCGAGCAGCGTTATGACGAGCGCTTCGACCCAACGGAAGCCCAGCTTCTGAAGGTACAGGATCAGGAAAACGTCCAGTGCGGTGATGATCACCCCTAGTTCCAGCGGTATCCCGAAGATGAGGTTGAGGCCGATCGCGGTGCCGATCACCTCGGCGATGTCTGTCGCGATGATGGCGATCTCGGCCAGCAGCCACAAAACCATAGCCACTGGCTTGGGGAAAGCGTCCCGGCACGCCTGCGCCAGATCCCGCCCGGAACCAATGGCAAGCCGCGCACAGAGCGACTGCAGGACGATCGCCATGATGTTCGAAACAAGTGCCACAGTGAGCAGCGCATATCCGAACCTCGATCCACCAGCCAGCGAGGTCGCCCAGTTGCCCGGATCCATATATCCGACTGCGACAAGATAGCCGGGGCCGAAAAACGCCATCGCCCTGCGGAATGTGCCTGAACCAGCAGCAACTCCGATGGAACGGTGAACATCCGATAGAGATGCCTCACCCACGGTCCGCCGCCAGCCTTTGATCGGTTTGTCCATAGCCCCGCCTCGCCTTCATAGCCCTTGCTATATTGCAACTGCAAATCATTCGCATTAATCGATGGCGTTGGCAAGACGATATCCTTTGGTGCCTTCAGCGCTGGTATTTTCCTGAATTCGCTGATGATGATCCACTTTCCCCAGTCAGATCGAAGACCGGATTTGGAAGTCCTTCAGAAAACATCGTGTTGCGTTTGTCAGTCTCTGCCGCTCCGCGACGGGCTGCGTATCAACATCCACGACGGGCGAGGATAACGAAACGTTAATCAGTTTTATGCAATTTTAAGTGTATATTAATGCAAACTTCATTGCGGTTGGTGTCGTGCCAAATCCTCGATTGGTTTCAGACCCGCCAGGTGCAAACTACACATTGGCGGACGGTCTGGGCTGCTCATGGTCAATGCTTTCGGAGATGACGGTTAGATATGATAGGCTTTATCGTACGGCTTAACCGCCGCGCCCATTTCAGTGTGGAATCTAGGGTCAAGCCTGTTACTAAAGCCTTTGTCGGCACATCCGAACGCCGCAAGCGTGATAGTCGACAAAGGCTGACCTTCCTGATTGCAGGCTTTGCGGTGATGTACATTGTCGTTGGCGCACGTCTCGTCCAGTATGGCCTGACCGACCCAGTGGTGACGGGATCCATTCATCCCAGCGCCAATGCCGTCGCAACGCGCCCGGACATTCTCGATCGTAACGGCGAGCTTCTAGCGACCGATATCAACACCGTGTCGCTCTATGCGGAACCGCGACGTATTGTCGACGCTGACGAGGTTGTCGAGAAACTTGCAACCGTGCTGCCAAATCTCGATTGGAGCGACACGCACAGGAAGCTCCGATCCGATTCCGGCTTTCAGTGGTTGCGCCGCCAGCTCACGCCCCGGCAGCAGTCTGATATTCTAGCGCTTGGGATTCCCGGCATAGGTTTCCGTCCGGAGAAACGACGCTTCTATCCGGGTGCCGCCACCGCCTCCCATATTGTCGGCCATGTCAATGTCGACAACCTCGGTCTCGCGGGTATGGAGAGGTACATCGATCAGCAGGGGTATGCCGACCTTCGAGCAACGGGCCTGACGAACGATACGCGGCTCGAGCCTGTGAGGCTTTCGATCGACGTCCGCGTCCAGCATATCGTTCGCGAAATCGCGGCGCGCGCGATGACGAACTATCAGGCAGAAGCTGCTGGTGCCGTCATTCTCGACGTGGAAACTGGAGAGGTCATCGCTATGGCTTCCGTTCCTGACTACGATCCGAACCAGCCTTCGCGCACGCTCCCAGATGGCTCCATCGACAAGGAATACGAAAAAGGCTGGTTCAATCGGATCAGCAACGCCACCTTTGAGATGGGCTCAACATTTAAAAGCTTTACGCTTGCCATGGGTCTGGATGCGGAGAAGATCACGTTGCACTCCGTCGTTGATGCGTCCCGCCCTATCCGTATGGGCGGATTTACGATCAAGGACTTCAAGGGAAAGAACCGACCGCTATCGATACCTGAGGTGTTTCAGTATTCATCCAACATTGGAACGGCGGCTGTTGCTGACAGGGTCGGGATAGAGGGGCATCAGGAGTTTCTGACGAGACTGGGGCTGCTTTCCAAGATGGACACGGAGATGCCCGGCGTAGCGACCCCTACCCAGCCCCGGACGTGGAAGAAGATCAATTCCGTCACGATCTCGTTCGGCCACGGCGTAGCCACAACACCATTGCAGACCGCTGTTGCTGCCGCAGCTCTGATCAACGGCGGCAACCTCATGAATCCCACCTTCCTGCCGCGCTCGAAGGACGAAGCAGCGATGATCTCTCGCGCCGTTATCAAGAAGAAGACCAGCGCAGACATGCGGTTCCTCTACAATTGGAACGGCTTGAAAGGGTCCGGTCGAGGTGCGCAGGTCGAAGGTTTCCATGTGGGCGGCAAGACCGGGACTGCCGACAAGGTCATAAATGGCAGGTATGCCAGCGACATCAACTTCAACGCATTTGTCGCGGGCTTTCCGATGGACAAGCCGCGATACGTCGTGCTGACAATCATCGATGCGCCGAAAACAGGTGTGAACGGAGGAAGGACTGCGGCTTCCACCGCAGCTCCTATGACCAAGGAGATCATCGAGAGAACAGCCGCCTTGCTTGATGTGAAGCCCCGGTTCGGAGGTGAAACCAGCCCTCAGATACTGGTCAACTACTGATTGGTCATGGGATCATTGTCCATGAATGGTTCGGCGACGAGCGGGAAGCTATTCCCTCACCGCCATCGGACAAACGCCAGTTTGCTCAGATACGCCGTGAAGTGAAAAATCAGGCTATGGCTATGGCTATGGCTCTGGCCTTGGGCGTGCCGCTGCCACCTGTCCGCGGATTGGTCACGCGATGAACGCCATCTTGAAATTGAAGAAGGCGCCCGTCTTGTTCCGAGCAGACACCTTCAGACATTCAGACCCGGTCGACCTCCGCTTTCGCGCGAATTCACGGCTTGATGTGGGCACCATGGTCTTGGGAAGCCGACGGGGCCTGCGCCTTTGACTGAACCACGAACTCGACCTCGACGGGACCGGCCTTCTCGAACTGCAGAGTAGCCTTGAATTTCTCTCCTTCGCCTGGGCGCTGCCTGGGGTTCACAAGCATGATGTGTGCTCCGCCCGGTTCCAGTTTCACGGTCTCCCCGGCCTGGATCTCGATGCCCTGCTTCGCGGGCCGCATGCGCGCGACCCCATCGACCAATGTCGACTCGTGCAGCTCCAGACGTTCGGCGGCGGGCGTGCTGCCGCCAACAAGCCGGTCGGCTTCCGTTCCGGTATTAACGATCACGAGATACGCCCCAAGTACGGGAGCCACCGGAGGAGCCTTGGCCGACCAGGGGTGCTTCAGTTCGAGGCCGCCCGCCTGGAAGTCATGTGCGTCGGAGGAGACGGGAACGCCTGTCGCGGCGAAGATGGCCGCGATCGCCGCAGAAGTAATGATCCTGAGCTTCATAAGTCCTCTCATTCTCGCGGACTGTCCGCGTTCTTGAACCAGTTCGAGCGGATTGCCCCTCACGCCGAGCATGGCCGATGGGGTTCGGCTATGCTGGAGATATCCCGGCAACATACCATCGGAGAACCCGCTTCCTCAACGAATTGGGCGAAGCAGGCGCAGCGCGTTCATGGTGACAAGCACAGTCGCTCCAGTGTCAGCAAGAATTGCTGGCCACAGCCCGGTGACACCAATGATGGTCGTGACCAGAAAGACTGCCTTGAGACCGAGCGCGAGGGTGATGTTCTGGAAAATGTTGCGCATTGTGCGCTTCGAGAGATCGACCATGAGGGCGACATCTCCGACCCTGCCATGCAGGACGGCAGCATCAGCGGTCTCCAGGGCAACATCGGTACCGCCGCCCATGGCAATCCCGACATCGGCCGCAGCCAGCGCGGGGGCATCATTGATGCCGTCGCCAACTTTTCCAACCACGAACCCTTCCGTCTTCAACTCGCCAACGATCCGCTGCTTGTCCTCGGGCATCAACTCAGCACGAACCTCAATTCCGAGCTGCGCGCCGATGGCCGTAGCCGTCCGCTTGTTGTCGCCAGTCAGCATCACGGTCTTGATGCCGGCGTCGGTCAGGGCCTTGAGGCCTGCCACGGCATCGGCCCTCGGCTCGTCGCGCATGGCGATGGCACCAGCGAGAACTGTACCGATCACGAGTACGGAGACGGTCTTCCCCTCGTCGTTGAGAGAGGTGATCATCTTCGAGTGCGCCATCGGGATCGTCGCCCGTTCCGCAGCGGCCTTGGGCGAGCCCAGGAACACCTCCACCCCGTCGATTAAGGCGGTCACACCCTTGCCGCCGAGCGCCTTTGCATCGGTCGAAGGAGGAGCATCGATACCGTCCTCGTTTGCCTTGTCCAGAATTGCCAAGGCAAGCGGATGGCTCGATCCCATTTCGAGCGCGGCAGCATACCGCAGGATTTCATCGACCTTGCGGCCAAACGGCACAATATCCGTCACCTTTGGCTTGCCTTCGGTGAGCGTACCCGTCTTGTCGAAAGCTATCGCTGTGAGTTTGCCAAGCCCCTCCAGAACAGCACCGCCCTTGAGAAGCAGACCGCGGCGTGCACCTGACGACAGCGACGCGGCAATGGCGGCTGGTGTCGAGATGACGAGCGCGCATGGGCAGCCGATGAGAAGCACGGCAAGACCCTTGTAGATCCATTCGCTCCAGTCACCGCCGCCAAGCAGCGGAGGAATGACCGCGACAAGAGCAGCAACGACAACCACACCCGGCGTGTAGTAGCGGGAGAACCGATCGATGAAGCGTTCTGTCGGAGCCTTGGACTCCTGAGCCTCCTCGACGAGGCGGACAACACGCGCAATGGTGTTGTCGGCAGCCGCTGCTGTCACTCTGACGCGTAGTGCTGCATCACCATTGACGGTACCTGCAAAGACGTTGTCTTCGATGACCTTGCGAACCGGAACGCTTTCACCCGTAACAGGAGCTTCGTCGATCGAGCTCTCGCCTGCAACGATCACACCGTCGGCCGAGATACGGTCGCCGGGTCGGACGAGGATAATCGAGCCCACCGCAAGCGTCTCGGCAGGAACCTCGCGGGTCTTTCCCCCCTCCTCCAGCAGAGCGGTCTTGGGGACCAGCGCCGTCAGCGACTTGATGCTGTCGCGTGCCTTGCCTGCGGCGACGCCCTCAAGGAGTTCACCGATCAGGAACAGGAAGACGACGGCTGCAGCCTCCTCGGTGGCGTTGATGATCAGCGCGCCTACGGCGGCGATCGTCATCAGCATCTCGATGGAGAATGGTGTTCCCGCCCGTGCCGCCATGAAGGCGCGGCGGGCAATTGGAACGAGACCGACCATCATAGCCACGATGAAGGCGTATCGTTCTATGGAAGGAAACAGATGGCCGACACCGTATGCAAGCACGAGCGCGGCACCCGCCATTATGGTGAGCCGCCCCTTCTTGCTCCGCCACCATGGGCCCTCAGACGGACCATGGTCATGGCCGTGAAGCCCTTCTACCTCTGTCTCCCCGGTCTTTGAGCCATGGTCGTGGCCCTCATGCAAGCTGCTCTGGCTCGACGACGTTGCCTTCTTGACGATGGGAACAATCGAATAGCCGAGACCGGAGACCTGTTTCTCGATAGCCTTCAAGTCTGCGAACTGACCATGCTTGACTGTCATCGTCCCGGAGGTGACGGAGACCGACACGTCCTCAACATCATCTATCCTCCTAACTGCGGTGTCGATCTTCGCGGCGCACGAGGCACAGTCCATACCGCCAACGCGGAATCGCGCCTGCAGAGGTCCGGGCGTGCCGACCTCTGGCTGCGAGACCGGATCCGATTGCTGACCGTGTTCATGTCCAGCGCGATCATGGGAGTGGCCGGAATGGTCGTGACCTGAATTATCGTGGTCGTGCGAGCAGTCCAAGCCGTGGATATGGACGGTTTCGGCAGCACCTGCCTTAGCCTTCGCCTGAATGGCTGTCGCGTCGTATCCGAGCCCGGACACTTTTTTTGCAATCGCGTCAAGATCGCTCGTCTCGTCGTGCTTGACGGTCATCGTTCCGGCAGTAACTGAGACAGACACTTCGGTGACGCCGGGCATTCGTCTGACGGCCGTATCGATCTTGGCCGCGCAGGAGGCACAGTCCATGCCCCCAACACGGAATCTCGTCTGCAGCGAATCGCTCATCTGGAAATCCTCACTATCAATGTGAAGAGTTCTACGACCTCTAGCTACTAGAGGTGCAAGGAAAAAGTTTTTGGATGCGAGTCGTTTTTATGCTGAACGAGTACCCATCAATGTCATCGTCACGCCTGTATTCATGGCGCATGTTCATTTTGGGTCACCGACATTAAGCACCTTCTGCTTGATAGGGAGGCGCCCGTTTGACCTTACCCGCTTGAGAAGCTGGGAGCTCGCTGTCCGGCGACGGCAACTTCCAACGCGTAGACGAGAAGGAATCCGACTTTCACCTCGGTTTCGCAAAAACTGGCACAACGTCGAGCAAAGCCCTGTTGATAACTGGGATGACCGTGATCTGGTTACGGGACGGTTCACGCATACACTCGATGTCGGCGGAGGTGATATAGTCGAGCCTTTGCACGAGTGTCCTGTAGAACGCTTGCACACCAAGCCGTTGGTTCATTTGCCCAACCAAGTCATCCCGCAGGCGCTGCATCGCGAAGTCGGCATCGGCCACTGTCGGCGCACCGCTTAGAAGCACTGTCATCAACTGGTCCGTGAGATCGACACTTGCGGGATAGCCTCTACGAAGGAACGCCTCGTCGTTCGCGGTCAAAGACACTTCCGCCATGAGAAAACCGTCGACCTAGCGCGTTCGGATCAGCGGAACCGTAACCAGACCGGACGATATCGGATGATGCTCCGTCAGAACAGGAAAAGTGTCTTCGAGGCCTTTCGGGGCAGACGAACTGCGATACAGGAACGACGCATAAACCGCCGCCAGGCTTATGCTCATGCACCACACGCCTATGAGACCGTGCTTCCACATCTTTGTGTTCTCCATGGATTTACGGACGGGCCTCCCGCAATCGAACTTGCGAAAGGCCCCGTTTAGCGGCTTACATCATCCGCTTGATGTCGCTGTATGCGCCATCGGTCTTGAGGATGACGGTCACAGGAGCACTGGTGCGGTTGCGCCAGAACCATCCGTGGTTTCCGTCGAAGGCAGCTTCGAGAACGCTAGTTTTCTCAGCGACGCCACGACCTTTTTCATAGCTGATGTTTTCACCACCGCCGTCACCATGGGTGTCGAAGTTGACATTGCCGCCGTTCGCACTCCACGAATAGTTGGCCTTTGCGCCCTTGACCATGACGAGCTTGACTTCGGCACCTTCTCCCGGCTTAAGCGTGATTGACATTTCGTCCTGACGTCTAGCTTCCTGGGCATGGGCGGAGGAAACGCCGAACTCACGGATGATACGGTCCATCAGGCTTGAACCCTGTTGCGCTGGAGCCGTGGTGGCCGGAGCCGTTGCGGGCTGCGTGGAATTAGCGCGATCCATTTCGGCTTCTTCTGCAAGCTGGGTCTTGATTTCGCCCATGGCCGTCAAACCCATGGCGGAACCGATGCCCGTCGGGTCAATGGCGTATTCCGATGGCAGCACGACGGTCACGAGTATGACCGCAGCAGCGGCCGCAGCAACGACGGTAGATTTCACGAGCTGCGCAGACGATGGGAGATCGCCGGGTGCTGGCACTTGAGAATTGAACATGTTGAATTCCTTTTCGATTAAGCGACGAAATAGCCGGTGAGCTGATATCCGATCAGCACGAACCCGGCGGTCATCATGAGAACGTTGGCGGTGTAGGCGTGGCGCAGGAAGCTTCCGGTCTTGCGCCAGTAGCTCATGCCGATGAGGATGATGGCGAGCGCGATGAGCTGGCCGATCTCGACCCCGACATTGAAGGCGAGCAGGTTCGGAACAAGTCCGTCCTGTGCGATCTCGTATTCGAGGATTTTGGTGGCCAGACCCAGACCGTGGAAGAATCCGAAGACCAAGGTGGCGATCTTGGTGTTGGGCTGATGCCCGAACCAGCGTTGGAACGCGCCGAGATTGTCGAGCGCCTTGTACACCACCGACAGGCCGATGATGGCGTCGATCAGATATGCGCTGACGTTCCAGCCGTAGTAGACCCCGAGCAGCATGGTGGTGGAATGCCCGATGGCAAACAGGCTGACATAGATGCCGATGTGCTTCAGCCTGTAGAGGAAGAAGATCACACCGAAGAGGAACAGCAGGTGATCGTATCCGGTCACCATGTGCTTGGCACCGAGATAGATAAATGGGATCAGATGGATGCCCGATATCTCTTGGATATAGCCCTTGTCGCCTTCAGCGACGGCATGGGCGGCAGCCGTTCCCGCGAGTGCAAGCACCGACAGGACAGCCACGAATAGCTGGCGGACGATTGGACGTGCTGCGAGCGCACGCCAACCGCCACCGAGAGGTGGATGGTTCATGGAAATTTTCCGTATTTACGTTGGACAAGCCGCGCGGTGCGGCACTGATCAGGTCAACGCAACGGAACGTGGTGGGCGCTCGATGGTGTAAGGCGGTCCATCAGGACGTTCGTCGGAAAACGACGAGTACGACGGCAGTGAAGGCGACGTGCCTTCGACATCCGCGATGACAACAAGACCAGCCTTCTCGTGACTGTGGTCGGCGTGGTGATGATCGGACGGGTCGACGTCTGCTTCTGCGACATCGAACTCATCATGAGAATGATCGCCGTGATCATGGCCGTGGCTATGGGACGGCGGTTCAACGATGCTCGCATGGAGAGACGGCGAATGCGTTCCGGGCGGGGCAAACGAAAACAGGAGTACGCCAATGATGGCCGCAAAAGCAGCCACTGCATTGAGATATCCGTGTTTCGGGCGACGCATCATTCCGCACACATAGATGCTTTTGGGGATTCGAACAAGATTCTCGATTGAAATATCCCCTCCAGGGGGATAGGTATTTTTCATGACCGAAGAAACTCACGAACACCGACACGACAGCCACCCCGATATCGTCAAGCGGCTCAAGCGGGCCGAAGGACATCTGAAGAGTGTGATCGCCATGATCGAAAGCGGCAGACCCTGCCTCGACATCGCCCAGCAGCTTCATGCCGTCGAAAAGGCAATCACCAACGCCAAGCGCACGCTGATCCAGGACCACCTCGACCATTGTCTTGAAGACACGGTCGGTGCGCTTGCGAAGGATCAGCGCAAGTCCATCGACGAATTCAAGACCATAACCAAGTACCTCTGAGGCCACTGCAATGCCCGATTTTGCCGACCTGATCAGCCAAGGCTCCGCTCACGCGTGGCTGTTCATACCTAGCGCCATTTTGCTGGGTGCGTTGCACGGGTTGGAGCCGGGGCATTCGAAGACGATGATGGCTGCCTTCATCGTTGCCGTGCGCGGCACAGTCGGCCAGGCGGTATTGCTCGGTCTCGCCGCAACCATTTCCCACACCGCCGTCGTCTGGGGCATCGCCTTCGCTGGGATGTATCTCTGGCAGGGCGTCGATGCCGAAGCTATCGAACCGTATTTCCAGCTCGCGTCTGCCGCCATCATCATCGGCGTCGCTCTCTGGATGTTCTGGCGAACCTGGCAGGACCAAAAGATGGCAAGGGCTGCATCCGGTCATTATCATGGATCGCACGCCCATCATGGCGATCACGCGCATGGACATGACCATGGAGCAAAGGCGGCGCACGCCCACAATGATCTTCGCCGTGTGGACACCGGACATGGTGTCGTAACCCTTGAAGTCTTCGAAGACGGCGTTCCGCCTGTCTGGCGTCTGCGCATGGAGCGTGGTCACGCGTGGACGTCCTCTGACGTTACCGTTTCGACGGAACGCCCTGACGGTTCACGCCAGACCTTCGCATTTGTGGACAAGGGCGACTATCTGGAATCAACGACGGACATTCCCGAGCCACACGAGTTCATGGCGCGGCTGAGCCTCGGCCACGGCAACCACACACACGACTACGATCTCTCCTTCGTCGAAGGTGATGGCCATGACCATCTGCACGAAGAACTGAAAGGACTCGACGTCGGGTCAGACGGGTATCAGGACGCTCATGAACTGGCACATGCCAACGACATCCGTCGCAAGTTCGCGGACCGCAATGTCACGACGTGGCAGATCGTGCTCTTCGGCCTGACAGGCGGATTGATCCCGTGCCCGGCTGCGATCACGGTTTTGCTGCTATGCCTTCAGTTGAAGGAGTTCAGCCTCGGCTTCGTTCTGGTTCTATGCTTCTCGATTGGTCTCGCCATCACGCTGGTGACCGTTGGTGCACTGGCGGCGCTCAGTGTCCGTCACGCCACGAAACGCTTTGGCTGGTTCAGCACCGTCGCACGACGTGCTCCTTACGTCTCCAGCCTGCTGATCATCGCCGTCGGCATCTATGTCGGCATCCTTGGGTGGAATGGACTTGCTGCTCATAACGACGCACCCGCTCCGTCCGTCACGCAACCCGTGGAGGGATAGAAAAATGCTGGCAGTTCTCAAGAACAGAACCTATCGCCATCTCTTTCTGGCGCAGGTTATCGCATTGCTTGGAACGGGGCTGGCAACGGTAGCGCTCGGTCTGCAGGCTTACGAGCTTTCCTCAGACAGTGCGGGTGCGGTGCTCGGAACCGCTCTTGCCATCAAGATGATCGCCTATGTGGTCGTCGCACCTGTCGCCACTGCGTTCACGGAACGCCTGCCGCGCAGGGCCATGCTGGTGAGCCTCGACCTCATCCGCGCAGCCGTCGCTGTCTTTCTTCCTTTCATCACGGGCGTCTGGCAGGCCTATGTCCTGATTTTCATCCTCCAGGCAGCGTCGGCCGCGTTCACGCCGACGTTCCAGGCGACCATCCCGGATGTGTTGCCGGACGAGGATGACTACACCAACGCCCTGTCGCTTTCGCGGCTTGCCTATGATCTGGAAAAGGTGGGAAGCCCGCTGCTTGCGGCTGCACTCCTGGCATTGATGAGCTACCACAATCTCTACCTCGGAACCGTCGTTGGTTTTCTGGCCTCCGCCTCCCTTGTCGTTTCCGTTCTCCTGCCCGACCCAAAACCATCGGAACCGCGCAGCATTTATGAACGCACCACCCGTGGCGTTCGACTGTATCTGACCGTGCCTCGCCTCAGAGGATTGCTGGCGTTAAACCTCGCGGTCGCCGCAGGTGGATCGATGGTGTTCGTGAACACCGTCGTCCTCGTTCAGGGCACTTACGGTCTTGGAGAACGGTATACGGCAATGGCGCTTGCAGCATTCGGTCTTGGATCGATGCTGGCCGCTCTGTTCCTGCCGCGCCTGTTAAAGACGACGCCCGACCGCCCCGTCATGCTGTCCGGCACGGCCATTTTGGTGGTGGCACTGCTGGTTGGGTTAGTGGCGACCTCATACTGGGCGCTTGTGGTCTTATGGGCCGTGATCGGCATTGGCTATTCGCTAGTTCTGACACCATCGGGTCGAATCCTGCGTCGGTCCGCATCTCCCGAAGATCGTCCCGCCCTGTTTGCGGCGCAGTTTGCGCTCTCGCATGGGTGCTGGTTGATCACCTATCCCCTAGCGGGTTGGATGGGCGCGACGGCTGGCATACCAGCAACCTATGTCGCCTTGGCCGCGATCACCGGAATCGGTGCCATCGTCGCCTCCCGGCTTTGGCCTTCTGTCGAGATCGATGACAGTCATGTTCACACCGATCTCGACGCATCCCATCCACACATTGCCGGGGCTGCGGTCGCTGCAACGGGCGGATACCGTCACAGCCATGCATTCGTCAAAGACAGGCATCACAGACATTGACGGGATATCTCGGTCTTTTCTTCACGGCCCTGATTGCCGCAACGATCCTGCCCGCCCAGTCCGAAGCCTTGCTGGTGGTCCTACTGGTCACGGGTGAGTATTCCGTGATCGCACTGATTGCCGTCGCGAGTGCCGGAAACATTCTCGGTTCGATCATCAACTGGACATTGGGCCGGGGACTGGAACAGTTTCGTGGACGTCGCTGGTTTCCTGTGTCTGAAGCGACGCTGGAGAAGGCGCAAGGGTGGTATCGACGGTATGGAAAGTGGTCACTGCTGGCGAGCTGGGTTCCCATCATCGGTGATCCGATAACCGTTGCGGCAGGCGTCTTGAAGGAACCACTACCGATGTTCATTCTTCTGGTGTCCATCGCCAAGATCGGTCGATATGCTGTACTTACGATGGTGACACTGGGACTGGGATGACATGCTGCCGTGGATCGTGGACTTCCAGAGAGACATCTATTTCGCGTTCGCCGACCACATCAAGGCATTCGCATGTGGCGGCGGCTGGACTGCGTTTTTGACGTTCCTACCCATGAGTATCCTGCTCGGCTCGGCCCATGCGATGACGCACGAGAGGCCAGATTCGTGAAGAAGCCATTCAGCGCGATGTCCTATACGATCATCTTCAGGATTTGCTACCAGACGGGAAGAAGCCCGAGCCTTTGAAGCAGCGGGTAACCCGTCCTAGTTACCTGGCGCAACAATCTACTGGAAGTTCCTGCTTTTGACCTTCAACGAGTCGATGTGCAGGTCCGGAATGAAGATGTCGCGCACCTTGTTGGGCTTCGGACGATCCCTCGCATCTCCTCCTCCCGGAGACCCATGTGCGAACTCGTCTCCTCTGCCGCTGGGGTTCCGGAATTCGGCGTCGCGGTCCGACAAAGATGAGAGATCGCCAGATAGGTCATAGAGCTGCCGTGCGATGAGGTGAACGACGTCCCCTTCCCTCTGGATCTTGCCCTGTATCGCCATCATCGATGCTCCGAGCACGACACGGCGTCGCTTTTCGAAAAGCGACGGCCAGACGACAATGTTCGCGGGCCCGGTTTCGTCCTCGATCGTGATAAACATCACACCCTTCGCAGAGCCTGGTTTCTGCCGGACAAGCACCAGCCCGGCAACGCAGAGCCAACTCTTGTCGCGGGCATTCATGGCGTCGGCGCAGGTGACGATCCGGCGAGCGGTGAGATCCTGCCGCAGGAATGACAGCGGGTGCGCTCGAAGAGTCAGTCCGACGTGCGCGTAGTCCTCCACGACGTTGTGGCCCTCGGTCATCTGCCTGAGTTCGACCTCCGGTTCCTGCTGCTCGGCGACCGTCTTCATCTCTCGCTCGGCGGCCGCTACGAACAGAGGCAGCGGTTCGTCTCGTAATGCTTTGATGGCCCATAATGCGTCCCGACGCTCGATATCGAATGCCGGTCTGAAGGCGTCGGACTCGGCGAGCTGGACAAGTGCTTCCGATGGGACCTCTGATCTACGCCATACGTCATCGACACTCTCGAATGGACGCTCGATCCTTGCGGCGACAATTCTCGAGGCATCCCGCACGGCTAGCCCAGCAACTTGTCGCATACCCAGCCGGATGGCGTGTCTGTTGCTGCCGGGGATCTCTTCGAGTGTGCAGTCCCAGCGAGAATGTTGAACCGAGATCGGCCGGACTTCGACACCATGTTTCTGCGCGTCGCCGATGATCTGCGCGGGAGCGTAGAAACCCATCGGCAGCGAGTTCATGAGCGCCGCAGCGAAGGCGTCTGGGTAGTGGCATTTAACGAAGCAGGATGCGTATGCGATGAGCGCGAAGGACGCGGCGTGGCTTTCAGGAAAACCATAGGAGCCGAAGCCCTCAAGCTGCGAGAAGGTCTTCTCCGCAAATTCCGGCGTGTAACCGTTCTTCACCATACCGGAGACAAGCTTGTCTTTGAAGCGTGACACCCCTCCTGTGAACTTGAAG
This sequence comes from Agrobacterium vacciniicorymbosi, assembly GCF_040427045.1. Taxonomy (NCBI): domain Bacteria; kingdom Pseudomonadati; phylum Pseudomonadota; class Alphaproteobacteria; order Hyphomicrobiales; family Rhizobiaceae; genus Agrobacterium; species Agrobacterium vacciniicorymbosi. Next base: position 32,659 of record NZ_JBETMF010000009.1, on the reverse strand, counting down.
GTCGCCATCGACTTGCGAAGCTGGTCCGCCTCCCCGCCCGTGAACCCGGCGCAGACCATAGCCACCCGCATGGCAGATTCCTGAAACAGCGGCACGCCCAACGTCTTACCGAGCACCGCCTCCAACTCGGGTGTAGGGTATTCGACAGGCTCCTTGCCCTCCCGTCGACGAAGATATGGATGCACCATGTCGCCCTGTATCGGTCCCGGTCGGACGATCGCCACCTGGACGACGAGATCGTAAAACGTGCGCGGCTTGAGCCGAGGAAGCATGGCCATCTGCGCCCGGCTCTCCACCTGAAACGTGCCGAGAGTGTCAGCCTTGCGGATCATCGCATAAGTTGGGCCGTCCTCTTGCCGGATTCTGGCAAGATCGAGATCCTCGTGCTTATGATCCCGGATAAGATTGAAGGCCTTCTGCATACACGTCAGCATGCCGAGCGCCAGCACGTCGACCTTCATCATCTTGAGTGCTTCGACATCGTCCTTGTCCCATTCGATCACCTGACGATCTTCCATCGCCGCCGGCTCGATAGGAACGAGATCGTCCAGGCGTGATCGCGTCAGGATGAAGCCGCCAACATGCTGACCGAGGTGGCGTGGCGCGCCCATGAGCTCTCGAGCGAGCCGCAGGGTCATGACAAGTCGGTAGTCGTCTGGATTGAGGTTCAGTTCACGGACATTGCGTTCGGTGATTTCCTCCGACCACGACCACAGACCGGACGAGAGCGCCTTGGTCACGTCCTCAGGCAAACCCATCGCCTTGCCGACATCCTTGATCGCGCCCTTGGCACGGTAGCGCGTGACGGTGCAGACGAGAGCTGCCCGGTCACGGCCGTATGTCTTGTAGATCCACTGGATGACTTCTTCACGGCGCTGGTGCTCGAAATCCACGTCGATGTCAGGCGGTTCGTTGCGCTCCTTGGACACGAACCGCTCGAACAGCAGATCGTTGGTTTCCGGATCGATCGACGTGATGCCGAGAATGTAGCAGATTGCGGAATTCGCCGCCGACCCCCTGCCTTGGCATAGGATGCCCTCACCACGCGCAAAACGAACGATGCTGTAGACAGTCAGGAAGTATGGCGCGTATTCCATTTCTTTGATCAGATCGAGTTCGTGTCTGACGGCTCGCAGCACGCTCTGCGGCAGACCTTCGGGATATCGGTCGGGAATGCACTCGCGGACGCACTGCTCCAGCGACTGCTGGGCATCCATTCCGTCGATCAGCGCTTCCTCGGGATATTCGTAGGTCAGCTCCTCAAGCGAGAACCTGCATTGCTCGACGATCTCCATCGTCCGTTCGAGCGCTTGCGTGTAACGCGGAAACAAGCGCTCCATCTCCTCTGGGGGCTTGAGATAGCGGTCGGCATGCCGTTCCCTGTCGAAGCCCACGTCATCGATGGTCGTAGTCGTGCGGATACAAGTTACGATGTCCTGCAGTTGACGGCGAGATGGCTCATGGTAGAGAACGTCGTTCGTGATAACCGTTTTCACCCCGAACTTCGTCGCAAGGTTCGAAAGCTCGTGGAGCCGCATCTGGTCATTCGGGCGCCGGCGGAGGCTGAGCGAGAGATAGGCACGCCTGCCGAAGATTTCGTTCATCTTGCGGAGCTGCACAGCACAGACATCGTCTGCGAGATCGGGCACAAGAATGCCAATAAGGCCTTCGGCATAGAGGGCGAGATCATCGACACGTAAAATGCAGTTGTTCTTGCCGCCCCTGCCCTTGCCGACGGTGATAAGCCGGGTCAGCCGTGAATACGCCGCCTTGTCCGTCGGATAGACGAGCACCGACATGCCGTCTTGCAGATCGAGCCGACAGCCGACGACCAGACGAAGCCCGGTTTCGCGAGAAGCCTCCAACGCTCGCACGATCCCCGCCAGACTGTTGCGGTCAACGACGCCGATGGCTTCGATGCCAAGCTCCTTGGCGGTCGCGAACAGCTCCTGCGCAGATGACGCTCCGCGCAGGAAGCTGAAATGCGTGGTGACCTGGAGTTCCGCGTATTTCATCAGGCAAAGATCCCGTGCATGAACCAGCGATGGGAACCCGTTTCCGGATCAATGCCGTCGCCGGAGCGAAAGATCCAGAATCGTTCGCCGTCGTCGTTTTCGATGACAAAATAATCTCGCACCGCCTCGAGTTCAGTCGGGCGTTTCCACCATTCTCCGAATATGCGTTCCGGGCCGTCGGCTCGCTTCACCCGGTGGCGCTTTCCACGCCAGGTAATAGTTGCTGGCGGATAGTCTGGCATCATTGCGATTGCCTGGATTTGCTCCGGTCGTTCGAACAGCCGCACGGGTCTGCGCCAATGCCCCACCCAGCTTTCAGCTATCTCCTGGGCGACCGCGGATATCTGCTGCACGCTCCGCTCGGGCACATCTGATGCAATAGGTGCCACGCGGTAGACACGCTGTCCGCCTCGGTTGCTGAAGATGTCGATCAATGGAGTGAGGTCAGTTATCTCTTCTTCAACAAGACACGAGGCCTTCTGCTCTTCGTGCAGCGGTTCCGCCGACACGGCAACGAGAACGAGTTTCTCGATGCCGAAACCGGGATCGATCTGCTCTGTGCGATCCCTGAAGAGCTTCGTAAGCCAGGCGACATCGCGTGCTGGCTTGGCGGTTCCTGCACGGACCGCCTGTAGGGTGTTGTCGACACGATGCACGATGAGGTCCGTCCGGCGCGCGCCGAGGCCGCGTTTCTCAAGTTCGGCGACGAGCTGGACGACGAGCCGACCGACGTATTTGTTGATCGTATCGGCCGCGCCTATTGGTTCCTGAAACGATCTGGAGACTTCGACAAGGTCGTCCGTCCGGATCGGATCGATTGGTTCTCCCGCGCGACCAAACATCTGGTCGAGGCGGCGGCCGACTTCAGGACCGAAACGGAGGGCCAGCGGTGCTCTTGGGGTATTCGACAGCTCGCCGATGGAATGAAAGCCAAGAACACGAAGATCCTGGACGACTTTCTCCGGGAGCCTCAACAACGAGATTGGTAGCTTCTCAACTGCTCGTACGATCTCGCCGCGGGGAACGATCACGGTGTCGCGGTTGATGGCTCGAACGCATGCGTGCGCTGCGCCCCATGTATCCGCTATGGCCACCTTTGCCGTCAGCTTTCTGGAATGGAAGGTATTGACGATACCGCTGATCATCAGAAGCTCGCCACCCTGCAGATGATCAGCACCCTCTGTGTCGAGAACGAGACCATCGAGGCCGTCAACTGCGACGATCGGGGAATAATGGCCAAGCGCCCACAGCGCGATGCGATCCAGAGCGGCGGCATCGGCGGCAGGATCTGCATCGACGAGCATCAGCCCGCGGAAGATCGCCTGAGCCTTCGCCGCGGCCATGCCGACGCGGACACCGATCTTCTGCGCAGCTCCGTCGGCAGACGCGACCCACCGCTTAGATCCGCTATGCGCAATCACAGCGATCGGCTGGTCAGCCGGAATGGTGGGATCGTCTCGTCTGATCCTGTCCGTCGGCAAACTCGGTAGAAATATGGATACGACCCTTGCCATCACACGCTCCGACGTAAAACTCAGCACACTCGCCCGAACGGGATCTCATCAACTCAAGAAACCATCGAGGTCGTCCTACTCCGGGTACCGGAAGTTCCTCTGACGACGTCACACTCACCCGCCACCTTGTCGTCGATGCGGTCGGCTGACCGAAGTCGTTGGCCTCGGTCTGCCTTCGCCAACGGCGCACTGCCAAGGCAATTGTCCCAGTTCGCTCCGCGACGAGCTGGAGCCGACGGCTCACGACCATTGGCAAACGCACCATCTCGCCGACAACCGCGCCACAGCCGCCGTAAGAAAGCGCTTCTTCCATGTTCGCCGCGACATCCTCTTCCTTGTCGCTCTCGACGAAGATGACCCTCCGTGGATGCAGTCCCGTCTGAGCAAGAGCCGGAAAGAACAGATCGGGCCGCGTCAGACACCAGACGATCGGCCCCTTCGTGCGTGCTGCGATCCCGGCTGCAAAAAGTGCTGCGGCTGCGCCATCAACGGTTCCGGAACCACCACCTGCAAATTCATGGAGTGCTCCATGAGCTAGGCCGCCTCCCGGAAGAATGGCGTCAATCTCCTCGACGCCAAAAGGAAGACAGCCTTTCTTCTTCGCGCCCTCCCCCTGAATGGACGAGAGGCGTTCGCGCAGATCAGCCAGCACTTGATCGCGGACAGCCGACATCGATTACGAATCCTTCCGAAATCGCAGTAAAAAGGTGCAACATCATGTCGCCAGAACTTGATTGTTCTTTTTCTGTTCCCTATCGTCGGCGGCGTCAAGACGCCCCAAAATCAGGAATCTACTCCTAGGTTTAGCATTTCTGCAGATTCGTAGAGTGGAATCAAAATCGTAGCGGAGATTCCCGGTGCGGCGCTTAGAAGTAAATATTTTTATCACCCGTTCGCCACGGGCATCGATGTGATGGCCGACCACGTGAGGCAGGGCCGAGGCAAGACATGGCAAGACGACAACCTGAGCCTGACAACGAGGGCGGACCGAGCCTGAAGGATGTCCGCCTGCCCTTGATCCAGATCGTGTGCGCACCGTGTGGTCGCCGAGACTTGCTTGAGCGCAAGGCGTTGGTCGAAAGGTTTGGCGCCGAAGTCAGCTTCTCGCGACTGAGACGACGCCTTGCGATGGGATGCGAGCGTCTTTGCAGCGCAGACAGCGATCGATGCGAGACCCGGTTCCCGTGCCTGGATGATTCTGCGGATAGCTGAGCCCTTGAGCGAATCTCGACGAAGTGGCGAGGCGCACGGAAGTCGGTATCGCAACGTTCTATCGGAGCTATCCCGGACGGGAAGCGCTGATTGAGGCGGTCTACCACCGCGAGGTTGATCAACTTGCGCTCACAGCACCTAAACTTCTTTCTCGACTCGCAGCCGTCGACGCTTTGCATTGGCTGTCGATCATGTCGCCACCAAAAAAGGCCTAGCATCCGCACTTGGTGCCATCGTCAACAATTCCTCCTATGTTTGTGTCTATTCCGTCGGAAGGCTGACGGAAAGCAGTACTCTGCTTGTGACATCCGCCATCAATGCAGATGAGATCGGTCCGGCGAGGGATCCGCTCGATCTTCTTCGCGTCCTTGTGGGCTTCTATGAAGGAAGCGACGATCCCGCGGTCAGGGGCGGAGCGATGATGATGATTGACGGACGCACCATGCCGGATTGTATGAAAATTGCCGCAGTTCGCCCATTACTTTTTCTGGATGTTCAATCCTTCGCCATCTATAACGAACTGGCGTGTTATGTTGTTTAGTGGAGGCGAAGTTTGACGAGACTTACTACAGAGCAAGATGCTGAAATACAGGCCTCGCGGTCGACCCCTGCCGCAACCCTCCGCCCAATTTCCCCCGGACTCGAAGAGGTTCTCCATCAGGCGTTTCCAGTATTGGATCATGGCCTCATTAGAGTGGTAGACTACATGGGCGACGATAGTGCAATCGTCCAAGCCGCGCGTGTTTCTTACGGCAGAGGTACGAAACACGTTCAAGAAGATCGTGGTCTGATCAATTACTTGATGCGGCACTTTCACACGACACCGTTCGAAATGGCTGAAATAAAATTCCACATAAAGCTTCCGATTTTCGTCGCGCGCCAGTGGATTCGACATCGAACGGCCAGCGTGAACGAATATTCAGCTAGGTACTCAGTGCTGGACAATGAATTCTACATTCCCGAGCCTCAGAATCTCGCTGCTCAATCGAATTCGAACAGACAAGGCCGGGGCACGGTGTTGGAAGGGGATGAAGCTGCCGAAGTTCTCTCGCTTCTGCGGAGGGACGCTGAAAATGCTTACTCCGGTTACACGACCATGTTGAACGAGCAGGACGCACCAGACTATCAAGATGGGCGCGCCGGACTGGCTCGTGAATTGGCTAGGATGAACCTATCGCTAAATTTTTACACGCAGTGGTATTGGAAAATAAATCTACACAACCTCATGAATTTTCTTCGCCTAAGGGCGGATAAACACGCTCAGTACGAGATACGAGTTTACGCCGACGTTATGCTTGATATCATGGCCGCTTGGGTCCCCATTGCACATTCGGCCTTTTTGGAACATCGCATGGAAGCCGTTCAGTTGTCGGGTAGTGCCGTAAAGGTGGTTCGTCGGTTGATCGCTGGTGAGACGGTTACCCAGGTCGATAGCGGTATGAGTCCGCGTGAATGGCAGGAGTTAAGTGCAGCCCTTGACTTATGACGTCATCAGGGATGGTTGAACAACTCGGTCAGGGACAGGATGTGAGTTTTTGCGCCGACTGTCGAATAAGCTTCCTCATTGTAGACGCCAACCTCAGCGTAGCAGACTTGAACCTCCTTGTTTCGCTGAGCGAAAAGCCCGACTCCGATAGTTGACAGTTTAGTGTGAAGTGGTGCCACAACGATATTCGACTTTACTTCAGGAGGTACAGCCCGTTGTAGTTCGTCTGCCACTAGCAATGGATCACGCGCGGAAAACTCGAACGTGTTTTCAATGTTCGAATAGTTTGATGCCAACTCCTTGAAGAAGGCATCGTTCATATTTGACAGTTCTTCGCTAATTGATTGATTTTTTCGTCCTCGTCCGAGCACAAGATATCGCGGTTCGTAAGCTTCGATGATCGCACGAGCTCGGGGAATTTCAAAACCCATTAAAACAACAAGCGTCGTTGGACGCGTCGGCCAAATCTCGCCAGCATATCCAACTACTGACCGGCATTGCGTAACTTTGCTGGAAAGGGGATCAGCCATCTTGCCAGCAGTGACGTACACCAGCCGGCAATTTCGACGCTTGGAGCTATCGATGCCACGTAGAACCTGGAGCAACATCAGCAATTCCTCCCGCCGAAAAGCGGTGACGTCGATAATTGCATTGTTCAAGCTGATTGAGGTCAGAGCATCATGGATACTCATTGCGGTACCTAGCGGATCGTCGATGCGCAGTTCGACAAGCCTGAGGGAGGGATGGCGTGCGGCCACCGCCTCTATACGACGCTGTGCGAGCTCGCTACGCCCGCCAGAAATGAAAAGTACGCCACGCCGACACATTCCCGGTGCCGCAGCCTCGGACACGACGGTGGAGCGCTCCTCAAAGCTTAGTCGTGCGATCAGCGGAAGTGGCCTCGTCCAGATAGATGCAGCGATCTCAAAGGTATCAATTATCAATGCTGCCTCCGTCTAAATCAAAGGTGAACTGCCCGTTGGCAGAGCTCTCTTGTTTCAAGCGTGTCTTGACGAACTCCGACGGGTTTCTCATGGCAAGCTCAAGATCATTCGACATGACGGAAAGGTGCGCCGCATACCCTGAGATATCGAGTTTGTAGTGGGGACCCAGTCGGCGTGCGAGAATGAACCTGGGGCGGCGCCCTCCGAGAGCTTCCTTTGCCGCATAATCCGATCTCTGAAGGTAGCCTAGACGAACACCGAGGTTTAAAACCCGTTCCAACTCCGGCTTAGGACGGTCTCTTAAAACGACCGAGAACACCCGCTGCTCTCGGGCATTCGGATCGAGCACCTTCCCTCGGAATAATCTCCCAAGCCCGTCGATCAAGTTGCGAAGCTTCTCATAAAGAACAGTCTCGTGGCCGTCGGCATGGAGGCTTTGAACTGCTTCGCTAATATCCATCTGCGTGTCCGATAGCTCGGAAGATTGCCTTGTCAGCGGCTCAAGGAATTCTGCCGCCCATTCTCTGATGACATCGTCCTGCACTTTGACCGGGATAACGTTCACATTCTCATTTTCAGCGTTTCCGCTTAGGACTTGATCGTACATCCTGCTCGCGGGTTCTAGGAACCAGCGTACAACGCCTGATGAAAGATCAACTAACGAGCGAAATCCGGAGTAGCTGAAAGTGTGAGACGACTTTGCCGAACCGGCAATCTCTCGCATAAGTCGCGGCACAGCATACCGCCGCGTTTCATCTCGTACGCGCTGTGCCCCAACCTGCCCTTCCGATTCTTCATTGGCTTTAGTATGTTCTTCAGTGATCTCCGCAGAAATCTCCGCAAGGCGTTTCTCCTGCGCCTTGTCGACAGGAAAAAAGTCTTCAACTGTGGTTTCTATACCCGAATTTTTGAGGCGCTTCGCAATTATCTCTCTGAGGCGCCCGCTATATGTGTCCAAGGCTGACGTGTAGACCGCTGTCAGGTTAACTTCGGTAAAGTCGTGCGGGCTTTCTATAATACGGTTATCCAAAGTACGCATCGTTGCGTAGGCAAGCTGAGTTGTAACCTTCAGGCAAATAACGCTCGTACTCCGCGTTGAGACCCAGGAGTTTAATACCCGTTGCAGAGGGATAGGCAGGTTGTCAGCATCATCCAGCATTACAAACAAAGGGACGTCTGGTAGCCCCTCCATCTTTTTCACTTCTCGGGCCAGAGGCACTAGAAGATCGAGAAAGCCTGCGAGCGCTCCCTGATAGTCCGGCTCCGTGGTTCTAAACGGCTGACGGACCAGATACTGGCGCACTTCGAAAATATCCCGTTCGCAGATTGCGGCGACGTGGTCGAACGGTAGAGTATTTTGGTCGGAGGACGTTGCGATCTCTTGCCTGATCGTCCCGCCCGCAATTTTGAACAATTCCTCGAAGCGGTCTTGAAACGAGACCGCGGAAGTCGCTGATATTTCGGAATTGAAGTTGCTCAGTAACTGCGCCACCCTCAGCACGATATGCATAACCAGAAGATGCTCGCCAATAGCGTTGACGGTGTAACCCTTGTATCGGTCGAATTCGGGCGCGCCGAAGTCTGCGGTTCGGAGGGGAACGTGAACAGCTACGAAAGGAAGCTCTTTAAGTTTGGATGCCTCTTGCTTAAGTATCATCACTCTGGGCTCAAGGCTGCGCAAAAGCATGCTTTTTCCCGTGCCCCGAGCGCCGTGCACAAACGTGTTGCTGTGCTCCTTCAGACGCGGAAAATCCGTCCAAACTTCTACAAAGTTTCGCGCAATGTATTCAGGATCCACGTGCTCTGGATTCTGAACACCGAACGGATTTGTGCTCACAATGCCTACTCCTTTTGGTCTACTAGGCAGTGTTTATCGCGAAGCTTGCAACCGTCAAACCGCGGCTCCAGTTGCTTTACTGTTTTCGACAGTCCGGGATAGCCAGCTTCCTCAAGATTTACTGCTACGTTATCGATCGGCGTATGTTGATCAAGGATCACGAGATTTGCTCTTATCCTGTCATAGCCCGCCACACCCGATAGAAACCGGTTGCAGTACCGTCTTTCGCTTTCGCATTTTTCAAGGCGCGTAGCTATGTAATCGATAAACATGACTTCGTCGGTACCACCGTGTTTATTTGGCACCTCAAAGATTCTTGGCAGAAGTTCGGTCTCGACATCATAAGTGAGGGTGATGGATTTTCCCGTGTAGTCGATCTTAGTGTTGATCGCCTTGCAGTAAAGGTTGGCAAGCACAGACATGGGCGGCGTACCCACAGCCTCGATGGCGACTTCGTCAGCACGATTAAAATTTTCGCTCAACTCGTCCGCTAAGCGCAGCAGCGCTGCAAGAAAGCGGGCGCGTACGACAACTTTGCCTATATTAGGATTAGGATCGCCGATCAGTTCGGTGATTGTGTCCTGGTTCCCGTCGTCCATGGCACCGCCGTGGGCTTGAGCAATCGAGGCGATAATGCGATGTTCGAGTTGACTCAAATTCGCTGCAACCGCCACTTCGCGCAGGATCAGGCCTGCCTGCTGCTCGTGTCCAACCCTACCCATTGCGTTCCCTGCGTCGTGAAGGAGAATCGCAACAAGCAGCACGAACACTTCGTATGGCTCAAGCAACTTGGCCGCCGCCGACGCATCGGTATCAAATCCTAGCATGCGTCCGGCGGTATCAATCACATCGTCAACATGTCCGATATCGTGCTTCGTATAGCGATCACCCTTCTGTGCAAGTGCAGACGCCGAGACAGAATAGTACTTCTCCGCTAGACGCTGTTTGATTGCTACGTAATTTTCGTAGTATTTCCCGCTTCGAAGCGGAAACTTGGATGTTGACTGAGCGCACTTCTGCAGCCGCTTCTCCAGTTCGGAGGCTAGTGAAATTTGTACAGGCATTCTAGCGCCCTCCTACTTGGTTGGAGATAGTTACGACGCTATCGAACACTGCTTTAGCAAGAATAGGGGGCACCGCGTTCCCAACCTGCTGCTGCTGGAACCCGATAGATCCGCGAAAAAGGTATCGGTCGGGGAAGCTCTGGATTCGGGCTGCCTCACGGACTGACAGCCCGCGGTCCTGTGTCGGATGGATAAGCATGCTCTTTCGAAAGTTCCCTATCACAACGGACGGTGCATCTTGGACTAAACGTTTATATATCCCAGAATGATAGCGACGCCGATCCGTTACCGGGTCTCGCATCATTCCGGGGATATCCTGCCAATTGCCGCCCTGAGGCACGTGGCGATACCGTGCGACGATCGGGTCTGCATTTCGACTAACCAGATGCCCTGTGCAGCGTTCCAAGCCGGCTTTCAAAGATCGAGCGTAAGTTGACGGTGTTACGTGCCCATACGTAAGGATGTCTTCCTCAGCACCATTTAAGAGTTCGGGAAGATCGCCGATTGCCTCCCACAGGGTCGGGGCCAACAGTGAGGTTGAAGGGATTGGGAGTTCAGGCTCGGTGTTCAAAGACCCGATAAGGAAATAGCGCGATCGCTTCTGTGGGCAGCCGAAATCTACCGCGTTGAGCACGCCGAAAGCGGTTCTGTATCCCATTCTCGTAAGCTCATCCCGGAAGGATTCGGCAAAACGTCCGCTATCTGTCTGAAGGATTCCCGCGACATTCTCGAAGACTACCCATTCCGGCTTGACGGACCCAACCATTCTTAAAAATTCCCGAAAAAGCCAGTTTTTTGGGTTCTGTGCGTGACGAGTACGCTGGTTAGACGTGGAAAATCCTTGGCATGGAGGCCCCCCGAACAAGACAACGGGTTTATCACGATCACCGATGTCGATGGTTTCGACGTTAATGATGTCGGTCGCTATCACAGTAATGTGGGGATGGTTGGCCTGGTAAGTCAGACATGCTGAGGGATGGCTCTCAACAGCTACCCTCACGTCGATACCGGAAAGGCGGGCGCCATGCGTCAGACCTCCTCCTCCGGCAAACAAGTCTATTCCAATCATCCCCGCGAACGTCTCTACCGATGCGCTGTTAAAACAACGAATTATTGTGGAGTTTTTATTATTCACGTTCTAATTGGCTAATACGGGTTTCGTCAATCACCTAAACATCGAGACAGCTATGAAAAGTCTTGGCTTAGGTGACTGATAGCCGTCCCGAGTTTTGATCGAGCGTCGAGCCCAATCTCACCGCTTCCTTATCGCCTCCAGTTCGCTATTCTTCAGAGCCATGATCGGCAGATTCACTCTGTTTCGAAAGAAGACCTCATTGCAAACCAGGAAGTCCTAAAGGAGGAAATTCGCCTACTCGCATCCGAGCAGGGCGACGCCCTCATCGTAGATGGACACGCGTCGCTGGCAAAGCAGAGCGAGATAATCCAGACCAGCGCTTGCTACTGGTCATTGCCCGACCGCGTCGACGGCGTTCGGATCATATCTGGGAGAACCAGATCAATCCCGCGCGATGGCACAGTTCGCACCCGGATCGTCGTCACCCACGGCCGACGGCGCGAAGCCCTAAAGAAACGCGAGCCCTTCAGCACCTACGCGTGAAGGATTTGCTCCTAATTTTGAGCGTTATTTGGCCGACGTACTCTCCGTGAATCCTTTCGCTCATTGTTGACAACGCATTTCAAATGAAGCCACGCTCGAATTCATGGATTCGACATCGGACATAATGAATGCGTTGCGCGCCGCGCGGGCGCTGCTGGACCTCAGCCAGGAAGAACTCGCGGTTGCCGCAGGGGTCAGCCGACAGATTATTGTCCGGATCGAAAAGTGCGAGGGCAACGTGCTCGCTGAAGCAATTGAGAAGGTACGTACCGCGCTCGAGGCTGGCGGCGTCGTGTTCGTCGAAGGCAACGCGACCCGAGGACCGGCTGTCGCGCTGGTACGTCTTCGTGGCTCCATAATGGAACCTACAGGCGAGTAGACAGCCTTTCAGAATCCACGACCAAACCGAAGTTCCTGGCAATTGTCGAGGCGACCTCATCTGGTAAAAGGGTGCCTCTTTCAAGGAGTTCTGCAGCAATTTCCTCGAGAGCGATCGAGTGCTCGGCGACAAGCAATTTCGCTCGTGAATACTGTTGCTCAAGAATTCGACCGACCTCTCCGCGCAGATCGTTCGGTAACCTTGAAGCGTAAGTTGAATTCACGTTGTGTGTCTCGATCAAGAACGGCAGGCTCCCGCCTAGCCCGTATGAGCAAAGCATGCGCGTGGCGATGACAGTCGCAGTTTCCAGGTCGCTTCCGATTGATCCGCTGAAACCGGTCGATCTCGATCCTAGCACGTGCTCCTCCGCGGCGGCGCCTGCCAGGGCCCTGCAAATGAAATCTTCGAAATCTTCACGCGTACGGAGCAAATGGTCTTCGTCGGAGACCTCATATCGGGTCACACCGGATGCTACTTGCTTTGAATCGAACCAACGGAATTTCTTTCGCATAGAGACGCTGACCCGGCATCCCGGCGAGAGGACACAGGCGGCCAACACGTGACCGGCCTCATGTAATGCAACGCGCCGGGCCTGGGCACCTGACAGCTCCTGCAAAGGCGGTAACGATTTGACGACGTCGTCGATCTGAACAGTGCGCTGAAAAGAGCGTCCGCGCTGTTTCGCCTCCCGTGCCAGCATGTCTAGGTCCGCGCCATTCCATCCTTCAAGGTCAACGGCAACCATCCTGAGTACATCTTCCGGATCTTTGATTCCCAGATGGTAGCGAAGGATCTCGAAGCGCTCGTCTGCCTCTGGTAGCTCGATTTTAATGTGGCGTTCGATGCGACCGCTACGCAAAAGGGCGGGGTCGATGACATCTGGATAGTTCGTTGCCGCGATGACCACTATTTGGTCTCGACCTTGCGCGCCGTCGATGCACTCGAGCAGAAAATTGACGACTTGGCGCGAGTAGTCCACGTGATTTCCGCTGAACTTCGCCCGATCGCCGACCGAATCCAATTCGTCCAGAAATAGGATTGATGGCTGCTTCGCCCGCGCCTCCTCGAATGATTCTCTCATGGCACCGAGGAGATCTCCGAGGTGTCCGAACGATTGCCACCGCGATACGGACGCAGCGATCAAAGGCAAACCGGCCGATCGCGCAAACGCGCGAGCAAAGAGAGTCTTTCCAGTGCCTGGGGGACCATGCAAGAGAACGCCTCGGTCCATCTCGGTCCAATCCAACGCTCCGCTTTTGACGCGGGCGAGATCAGCGATGAATCCGCAAGCCCAAACCTTTGCCCGGCCGTAACCAGGAAGATCTTCAAGAAATGGACTATCCGCGGTGGCATACTCGACGGTGGTTACGAGACGCCGCGCTTCGGCCTCTGAGAGACTGTGTTTACTAGCAATTGAAACTAACAGAGAAAAATCTAACGTTGCTACGATCTTCGACACCTCCTCGCCGAAAGGCCTCCGGCCAAGTAGTCGACGCACGGCGTGTATGTGCTTCACCGTCGGACGGGCCAGATTAACGATCCCGTCCGCGGCTATTGCGAGGTCAGAGGGGATTTCAGAGCGGCTACGGGCAAGCACTATGATGAAGTCACATTTGCCGTGCTCCTCTAAAATTGGATTAGACTCCTTGGGCTTGTTTCCCCGCGGCACCTCCAATACATGGACAAGCGCCCTTTGCTCCCGAGCCCGACGGGGCCGAGATTCAAGGGCCCCCGATAACAGCAGCTCTGCCGCCTTTCGATGCGCTTCGCTGACTTTTACGCCACCGGTGACGACAACAACGATCGAAGGAAATCCGTGCATCAGAAGGTGTTGCCTTCGCAAAGTAGCACGTAGCGCGGCATATCCCAGGAATAGAGCTGCTGACCGACGGATCTTCGCAAAAACATGCGGGGTCACGTTCCAGCTACGGACGTTAGCAGCGGCAATCGAGCTACTTGCCATCGGACTCGGCCCAGATCCGGATCATGTCCTTGGCGAAAGGCGAAGGTTTCCCAAGCCTGTACCAACGTTCCATGGACCTGACGACGCCGCCCTCGACAGACAACAGCTCCAAAGGAGCCGTGAAACTTAGCCACTCCTCTCCGCAAAGATCTATTTTCTCCTGATACCGGAAGTAGCCGGTTAGCATCGGCACCATACGGGACTCAATGTTCCAATCCTCCACCAGAGGACCATGATCTGGATTAAGTAGGGGAAGGGCACGATCCAGTAGAATTCTGCTTAGGTCTGCAGTGAGACTTGCAGATGAGTTGATGCGTGCGCTGATCGCACGCGGCGAAGAGTTACCCTGAGGCTCCCCAAAACGAAGTAGTTCCATTGGCTAATCCTTTAAAGAATCATGAGCATTAAGCTCACATAGTGATCATTTTGTCAGATTGTACCGCAATTTGTCAACAATGGTGGCTGATAACGCAGCCGACAGTTCACGATTAAGATGCGGTGGCCTGGAGCTTTGACGACGATGTGAGCGGTCCGTCCGTGACGCCGCTGGCAACAAGCCTGACCGAAGAGGGACACGGTTATTCGCTTGCGTGAATGTGATCGTCCGCGTAGCGAGAAAGCTGCTCGTTGAAGCGTATCTGTTGAGCGAAACTTCCGACGTCGTGGTGATCGAAAACAAGAACGCGTTCACGACGATCTGCGGGAGATGAGCGACAAGCTAGAGCGGAACGGCCACGCTCGATAAGGCCGCCGACAAAAGTCGTCGGCATCGGCAGTTAAGAAACGCAATCCGAAATCGAACTAATCGCTTTCGATCTCCGTCACGAGATGTTCTTCAACGAGTCAGATTTGCACTGTGGGACAGGCCAAATGAATCGCTTAATCTCGACCGATCGAAATAGCTCCGAAAAAAAATAATAGGAGCATGCCTATCGCAGCGTCACAAATGCCGATCATTTTAGCCGTATCCAGCGGAAATTCCTGAACCTTTCCAATGATGCTCAGGAAAACTGGAGTGGAAGCTGCCCGCAAATGAAACCGATAACGTTGAGAATTGAACCGCAACCAGTGTGTTTTGAGCCGCTATTAACTGTACGGGACAGCGGAGAGATGGAAAATGGTGGGCCCGGAGAGACTCGAACTCCCAACCAAGCGGTTATGAGCCGCCGGCTCTAACCATTGAGCTACAGGCCCTTCCGAAGGCTTGAAAGCCTGTTGGAATGCGCGGTTGCAATGGTTCAACCCGGCGCGGATTTGGCTTTAACGCAATTTTGTGAAGGCGACAAGTCATCGAAGCGTTGGACATGGGGACTATGCCGTATTAGCCACATAATCTCCTGCGACACACGCAACAGGGACGCTAAAAAAGAGGAATCTTAATGACATCGACACTAGCACGCTCCTTTGCGCTTTGCGCTTTTACCGCGGTTGCGGTTTTGCCCATGGCCGTATCTGCTCAGGAAAACGCAAAGCGTGAGCCGGTCATCAGCGTTTCCGGTGAAGGCGATGCGGCGGTGGCGCCTGATATGGCCATCCTGTCTTTCAGCGTGGTGAAGCAGGCTGAAACCGCAGCGGCGGCGCTGAGTGAAACCAGCAAGGCGATGACCGAAGTTCAAACCGCGCTGAAAGCCGCCGGGATTGCCGACCGGGATCTGCAGACCAGCAATTTTTCCGTGCAGCCAGTTTACAAGCAGTTCGAGCCCAAGGACGGCGTTTACGTCCCGCCTGAAATCACCGGTTATCAGGTGACCAACGGCCTGACGGTGCGCGTGCGCGAGCTTGCCAAACTGGGCGAGATTCTCGACAGCTCCGTCAAGCTTGGCATCAACCAGGGCGGCGATATTGCCTTTACCAATGACAAGCCCGAAGCGACGGTGACGGAAGCGCGCAAAGCAGCGATTGCAGACGCGATTGCCAAGGCCAAGACGCTGACGGAAGCCGCCGGCGTGAAGCTGGGTCGCGTTCTCGAAATCAGCGAGAACATGCAGCGACCCATGCCCGTACCACAGACCATGATGCGGGCGGCGGCGATGGAAAAATCCGACAGCGTGCCGATTGCGGCTGGCGAGAACAGCTACAAGGTCAATGTCAACGTGACATTCGCACTGGAGCAGTAAGACAGACGGAGGCGCTGAATTGCGCCTCCTTTTTCTTTACGCGCAAGAAGAAATCCCCTCGCCGTGAGACCATGGCGAGGGGATTTTTGTATCAGCGTTTGTGCTGTGTCGGGTTAGCGACGGATAACCGGGCAACCGCGGACATTGGCGAAGACGACGCGGTCGCGGCCGTGGCGGTCAAAGCCTGCAACGACGACGCGGCGCGGAGACACATCCACCACGCGGGCGCGACGAAGGCCCATGCGGCTTGCCTTTTCCTCAGCCATCCAAGGCGAGCAACGGTCGCGGTCACGACCCGGACGACCCCAGCCAGGACCGCCGTGGCCGCCATGGCGGTAACCGTCCTGCACGTAAATACCATATTGAACATCTGGCCCTGCCGACGCCGTGGAAGCTGTCGCAGAAATGCCGCCGAGGGCGATGAGGGCCGCAACGCCTGCTTTTGCAAATGTGCTGATCATTGTCATACTCCGTTTCCTGACGTTCGCCGGAATGCCCGGTCGATTGGCGTGACGATAAGTGCCACCGTGTGAATGTTTTCAGAACCGGCCGTTCAGCCAGCGTTCATGCCAAAAACGGCGCAAAAAACAGGAAGTTCCGGCCTTACGCAGACAAATGCAGGACGATTTGACGCTCATGCGGCTCGTTTCTGTGTTCAAAGAGATAAATGCCCTGCCAGGTTCCCAGCACCAGCTTGCCGCCCGAAACGGGGATGCCGATGGATACCTGCGTCAGGGCCGATTTGATATGGGCGGGCATATCATCCGGCCCCTCCATGGTGTGAACGACCCATGCCATGGAGGGATCGCTGGATGGCGGGACAAGCCGCGCGAAGAACGTTTTCAGATCACGCTGCACATCCGGGTCGGCATTTTCCTGAATCAGCAACGAGCAGGATGTGTGGCGCACGAAGACAGTCAGCAGCGCATCATCAACAGAAGATTCTTTGACGAAAGCCTTCGCTTGCTCTGTGAATTCGTAAAGCCCCTGCCCTCTTGTGGTGATTCTCATGAGTTTCTGTGGCAATGAAATTTTCGCTTTTCTATCTGGAACCAAATTTGGACTTCATACGTTTGATGAAATCACGCGATGTTCTGTGCGCTTTTCCAACGTTGATAATCTCAAACGTGACGGGGCACAAAAGGGAACCACACAAAGAATGTACGAATATACCGAAGTACAAAACTACAATGCCCCTGACCCAGTTCCGACTCAGTTTTGCGATACAAAATTTTTAACTGAAAATCGTTTATTAGAGACTGTAAGCCTTAGCCCAGTTTTCCATCGAAAGACGAATGTATGACGTCGCCAGTTCAGCAGGTCGATCTCACCAACTGCGACAGAGAACCCATTCACATTCCGGGTAATATCCAGCCCCACGGCTGTCTGATCGCGTGTGACAGCGCCATGCGCACCGTGCTGCGCTATTCGTTGAACTGCAACGAGATTTTGGGCGCCTCCGGCGACATTCTCGGAAAGCCTATCGAAGAGCTTCTCGGCAACGACATCGTCCATGATCTGCGCAATGCGCTGACGGTGACAGCCAATAGCAGCCGCCCGGCCATGCTGCCAAAGGTGAAGCTCGCCAGCGGCAAGTCTTTCGACATCGCAATCCACCGGTTCAAATCCGTGTCGATCATCGAGCTTGAGCCCGCAAGCGACGATTCGCAGCCGCTGCACACCGCACAGTTGATGATAGACCGCATTCGCGAAGCCGACAATGTCGACAGTCTGATTTCCCGCACGGCCCGTCTGGTCAAGGCCATTCTGGGTTACGACCGGGTGATGATCTATCGCTTCGAGCAGGATGGTGCCGGCAAGGTCATTTCCGAAGCCAAGCAGCCGGACCTGGAGAGCTTTCTCGGCCAATATTTTCCGGCAAGCGACATTCCCCAGCAAGCGCGTGCGCTCTACCTGAAAAACAC
The DNA here is from genome assembly GCF_040427045.1 of Agrobacterium vacciniicorymbosi. Classification (NCBI taxonomy): domain Bacteria; kingdom Pseudomonadati; phylum Pseudomonadota; class Alphaproteobacteria; order Hyphomicrobiales; family Rhizobiaceae; genus Agrobacterium; species Agrobacterium vacciniicorymbosi. Next base: position 14,585 of record NZ_JBETMF010000009.1, on the reverse strand, counting down.
GCTGCGCATCATTTCGGATTCCAACGGCGCACGTATTCCGATTGAGCCTGTGCTGGACGCTTCGGGCGAACCGCTTGACCTCTCCTTTGCGCATCTGCGCAGCGTTTCCCCCATTCATTGCGAATATCTGCGCAATATGGGCGTTTCGGCCTCCATGTCGATTTCCATCATCAATGATGGCGAGCTGTGGGGGCTGATTGCCTGCCACCATTATTCTCCACGTATTCTGCCGATGCCGATGCGCATTGCCGCGGAAATGTTCGGGGAATTTTTCTCGCTTCACCTTCAGGCGCTGAAGCAGAAGAAGAAGCTGGCAACAGCGCAGGATGCTCACGCGTCGCTGGACAAGTTTCTGCGCCTTGCCGCCCACCACAACAATATCGAAGAGCTTCTGGTTGAAAACCTCCCTGACTTCAGCAGGCTGTTGCCTTGCGATGGCGTCGGCGTCTGGATGAACGAGCGCTGGTACAGCGTCGGCTCCGTGCCACCGGACGTTATGGCGCCGCAGCTGGGCCGCCTTGTCAGTTCAGTATCCGAAGGCCGCGTCTGGGCAACCCATGCACTATTCAACCATCTGCCGGAAGCGGAAGACCTGTTCGGAGAGGCTGCGGGCATGCTGGCCGTGCCGCTGTCTCAGGTGAAGAACGACTATCTGATGTTCTTCCGCCGCGAACTGGTCCAGACACTGAACTGGGCGGGTAACCCGGACAAATCCTATGACACCGGCCCGCTGGGCGACCGCCTGACACCGCGCAAGAGCTTTGCACTGTGGAAGGAAACCGTTCACAAACAGGCGCAGCCTTGGACCGAGGAAGACCGGCAGATTGCCGAAGCTGCGCGCGTGGCTTTGGTGGAAGTCGCCTTCCGCCACAGCGAATTGATGGCCGGGGAACGGGCGCAGGCGGAAGTGCGCCAGCGCATGCTCAATGAAGAGTTGAACCACCGCGTCAAGAACGTTCTGGCCATCATCAAATCGCTGGTCGGCAACCCGACGCAGGAAGGCCGCACGCTTCAGGAATATGTCACGGCTTTGAAGGGCCGTATTCAGGCGCTCTCTTTTGCTCATGATCAAGTGGTGCGCGGTGAAGGCGGCGGGCTGCTACGCGACTTGCTGGATGCCGAACTCTCCCCTCACCGCTCGCCCGATAGCGAAATCGAAGCGCATGGCCCGAACGTACTGCTGGATTCGCGCGCATTCTCAGTGATGGCGCTGGTGCTGCACGAGCTGGCCACCAATGCCGCAAAATACGGCGCACTGGCGCAGGCGGGCGGCAGGCTTTCCATCCTGTGGGAGCTGAACGATGTCGGTGACTGCGTCATCTCATGGCGCGAAACGGTACCCGGCACCGTCACCCCGCCAACCCGAACAGGCTTCGGCTCGGCGCTGATCAGCCGCAGCGTGCCATACGATCTCGGCGGCAAGAGCCGCATCACCTATCAACCGCATGGCGTGGAAGCCGAAATCATTCTGCCAGCCCGCCATGCCAGCGCCGGTCCCTCCCCCGTCAGCCAGGACGTGACGGTGGGTGGCCAGACCGACTACACACCTTATGCCGCGGAGGAATCATTGCGCGTATTTCTTGTCGAAGATCAGATGCTGATCGCCATGGATGTCGAGTATATGCTGGAAAGCCGTGGCATAACCAATATCGAGACCGCAACGTCATCGGCCATGGCGCTGGACAAATTGAAGACGCTGACACCAGATGTCGCCATTCTGGACATCAATCTCGGCTCCGATACGTCCATTCCCGTGGCCTATGAGTTGCTGCGCCGCGACATCCCCTTCATGTTCGCCACCGGCTATGCCGACGGCATCATGATCCCACCGGAATTCTCGCACGTTCCCGTTATTCGCAAGCCGTATGACGAGGATTCGTTGCTGGGGTCGATTGGGAAGCTGGTTGGCAAGCAGGTCGTGGCGTAAGCTCAATAGACCTTGGGAAGATTCAGACGCTTGACATCATCCGACGTTAGTTTCGGCCCGATTTCGTAACGGAAATCGGTGACGATGTAGTTGTCGATATCGACTTCGCAACGATAGTTGATCGGAAACCATTGCGCTCCGACGTTGAACGCACCACGAGCGTCCATGATATTGCCGTTGATTGGAAAGTTCTTGCCCGTATGCGGCTTCAGCCCTTCATAGGGGCCTCTGCTATCCTTGATCTGCGCCATCGCTTCGGCAACGCATAATTGCCCCACCCGTTCACGAGGGGGCAGATTGCCCATGATCTGGCGCAGCATCGGGCCGGGCCGCTTCGCAGCAGACAGAATTTTCTTGGCAGGTTTTAGCTTCGGATCTCCTTCACCGTCCGGCAACGCCTTGGCAGGCTGCATCGGAGACGGCTTCGGCTCTGGCTTCGGTATTGGCACCGCGACCGCTGCCATCTCGTCAGGCGCGGAGGTTTGCGCAGCAGGCAGTTCACCCTGATCCGCAGTTGATTGCGCAGCAGATGCCTCAGGCGTTGTCTCGGTTTCAGCCGGTTCCTCAGAGGGGGGCGTGGCAGGCTGCGGCGTATCCGTCTGCGGCTTCGGCTCGGGCTGCTTTTCGCCTGCCGCTTCCTGCTCGCCGGGTTCGTCGCGCTCGTCCAGCTGCGTTGGTCCGGGCCGAATGGCTACCGGTGGCATTTGCATGGGTGCTGGCGGCGGCGGAGGTGGTTGCGGCTTTTCTTCCGCAGGTGGTGGTGGCTCCTCCGCCTTTTTCTCGTCCTGCTTCGGCGACTCCTCTTTGGGAGGCTCTACCATTTCGACGTTGACGGTCTCCGGCTCGGGCTCGGCTGGTGCTGGCGTGTAGCCTGACCATAGAAGATAGGTTCCGCCGACAAGAACATGCAGCATGATCGAGAGCGGAATCGTCCAGCTCCCCTGCCACCATGTTTTCTTGTCGGTCTTTTCCATCAGAACGTCATGTCCTTTGCTGCGTCAGAGATAATCGTTTTGAACGCAAGCACCATCCCCAAAAAAGAAAAACCCGGCCAGAAACTGACCGGGTTCAAAGTCTTCCACTGCGAAAGCTTAGCTGTCGAGGAACGAGCGCAGCTTGCGCGAACGGCTCGGATGCTTGAGCTTGCGAAGCGCCTTGGCTTCAATCTGACGAATACGTTCGCGTGTAACCGAAAACTGCTGCCCGACTTCTTCCAGCGTGTGGTCCGTGTTCATGCCGATACCGAAGCGCATGCGCAGAACGCGTTCTTCGCGCGGCGTCAGCGAGGCCAGAACGCGGGTCGTTGTTTCGCGCAGGTTGGCCTGAATGGCGGCATCGATAGGCAGAAGCGCGTTCTTGTCCTCGATGAAGTCACCCAGATGCGAATCCTCTTCGTCACCCACAGGGGTTTCGAGCGAGATCGGCTCCTTGGCGATTTTCAGAACCTTGCGGACCTTTTCCAGCGGCATGGCCAGCTTCTCAGCCAGTTCTTCCGGAGTCGGTTCGCGACCGATTTCATGCAGCATCTGGCGCGATGTACGAACGATCTTGTTGATCGTTTCGATCATATGCACCGGAATACGGATCGTGCGGGCCTGGTCGGCAATCGAACGGGTGATTGCCTGACGGATCCACCATGTCGCATAGGTCGAGAACTTGTAACCGCGACGATATTCGAACTTATCGACCGCCTTCATCAGGCCGATATTGCCTTCCTGAATGAGATCGAGGAACTGCAAACCGCGGTTCGTGTACTTCTTCGCAATCGAGATAACCAGACGCAGGTTGGCTTCGACCATTTCCTTCTTGGCGATGCGCGCTTCGCGCTCGCCCTTCTGGACCATGGATACTATGCGGCGGAATTCGGCAATGGAAATGCCGGTTTCCTGGGCAAGATTCTGGATTTCCTGACGGATATCGCGGATCGTGTTGTTTTCTTCGCGTGCGAATTCCTTCCAGCCCTTGGCGGCCAGATTGGCAATCGACTTCATCCAGTTCGGATCGAGTTCCGCACCGTGATACTGCTCAAGGAAGCCGTCACGCTTGACGCCGTAAGATTCGGCAAGGCGCAGCAGACGGCCTTCGTTCTGCATCAGGCGCTTGGAAATGTCGTAGAGCTGCTCGACAAGGCTGTCGACGCGGTTCTGGTTCAGCGACAGCGACTTCACCGCCGTGATCAGCTGATCCTTGAGTTCCTTGTAGCGACGCTCCTGACCCGTGGACAACGTACCGGTGCAAGCCAGACGCGCTTCGACCTGCTGGTCCTGAAGCTTGCGCAGCTTCTTGTAGGTGTCGGCAATCGTGTCGAGCGTTTCCATGACCTGCGGGCGCAGTTCGGCTTCCATCGCAGCAAGTGAAAGATTGGACTCGTCGTCGTCCTCTTCTTCCTCTTCATGCGGAAGGCCTTCGCCGCCAACATTCGTCACATCGTCATCGCCACCGGGATTGCGCAGCCGGCGGACTTTTTCTTTCTCTTCAGCAGCCTTACGGTCTGCTTCAATCTTCTCCGGGCTCTGGAACTGCGGAGCAGCCTTGGCTTCCGGACCGGAATAGGTCGTTTCGAGATCGATGATCTCGCGCAGCAGCGTCGTGCCTTCGTTGAGTTCGTCGCGCCAGATGATCAGCGCCTGGAACGTCAACGGGCTTTCGCACAGGCCGGAGATCATCGTCTCGCGGCCAGCCTCGATGCGCTTGGCAATCGCGATTTCGCCTTCACGCGACAGAAGCTCGACCGAGCCCATTTCGCGCAGATACATACGCACCGGGTCATCGGTGCGGTCTGTCGGCTCTTTCTTCTTGGCGGTTGCAAGGGCCGTGCCGCTGGAAGGCGCAAGTTCGCCACCCTCGGACTCTTCAGCCTCGGCATCGTTATCGTCGGCTTCAGGCGCAGCCTCTTCGGCGTCCTCGTCCTCGATGACGTTGATACCCATTTCACTGAGCATCGCCATGATGTCTTCGATGCGGTCAGGATCAACCTGATCCGACGGCAGAACCTCGTTCAGCTCATCCATGGTGACGTAGCCGCGCTTCTTGGCGGCCTTGATCATTTTCTTGACCGCGTCATCCGAAAGATCGAGAAGCGGCCCATCCGTCGCGCCATCGCGTTCGTTTTCAGCTTCTTCGTTTTCTTTGACTTTGGTTGCCATCTATCTCGTCGCTTTCCCTGACGCTAACATCCGCTTCGCCGCAAGGCCGTTTACCCCCAAGGGCACCCGGCTATGGCCGCGAATCACTGTCAAACACCTAACGGAATGATCTTTAATTGCCGATTAACCACGGCTGCCAACGGCGGAACATCAAGACAGTGCATCCGGAAATGCTTTTGCATGCAGTTTCGATCCGCCAAGGCCCATTCCACCTTACTTTTCCTGGAATGGTGATTCCCGCTATTTCCCGTCGCGTCAAGCCTTTATGGCCAGAGCGAGGGTTAAAAACCAAAAAAGCCGTCATTGCGGCGACATTTCGCGGGCCTTCACCAACTTATCCCCTATTTAGGTCGATCTGCGAAAAAGACAAGCCTACAACACGTTAAAAGGCCTATCCGTGACTATAGGCGGCTCCCTTGACCCGCCCCGACATGACGCCGAATCCATCGATGATCGCTTCCTGATTTTCCATCCGACCGATCTCCAGCTGCACCTCGGAAAGCGCGCGCATCAGCTGTACCATATGGTCGCCATCGCCCGCTTCGGTCGCCTCGGCAATCTCACGTTCCAGATCGATCTTCTGCCACCGCAACGCTTTCGTCCGTTTGTGCAGCGAAAGCGACTGCGTGTAGCCCTCACGCGCATCTTCCGGCGCCGCCTGCTCCGTGGCGGTCCACAGACGCGCATTGCGCACCTGCTGGTTCATCGCCTTTAACAACACGTCAAAGCCCTGCGCCTCCAGCCGGGCCACCAGCCCTTCACGGGAAAGCTCGGCTGCACTTTCGGCCGCATAGGTCAGCACCTGCGACCACAGTTTCTGCAAATCGCGGTTCTCATAATCGATGGCGGCAATCTCGTCATATTCTTCCAGCAACAGCTGCGGATGGTTGACGATGGTCAGCGCCAGCACGCTTTCGCGCAAGGCGGGCGCACCGAGATAGCCTTTAACGAGGCCCGACTGGCTAAGCCTGTCTGAAATACTGCCAGAGCCGGTGGTCGTTCCACGCGGAGGCGTTCTCTGGCCATTGCGGTTGTTGTTACCATCGCTGCGCCTGAAGTTTCCACTTTGCCCGTTGCCGCGCTGAAACTGCGGCTGGAAGAACGCATTCAACCGATCGCGCATGTCCTGCTGGTAAAAGCGGCGCACGCTTTCATCGCCGATAACGGACACGATATGCCGCAGGCGGTTTTCCAACTCTGCGCGCTTTTCCGGCGTATCGAAGGTGACAGCCGCCGTTTCGCGGCTCCAGATCATGGCCGCTAGTGGCTTGGCTTCCGACAGAACCCGGTCAAACGGGGCCCTGCCCTCGTGGCGCACCAAATCGTCCGGGTCTTTGCCATCGGGCAGCAGCGCGAAGCTGACGGAGCGGCCCGGCTTGATATGCGGCAGCGCCAGATCAGCGGCGCGGCTGGCGGCGCGAATGCCAGCTCCATCGCCATCGAAACACAGCACGGGCTGGGTCGACATCTTCCACAACAGATCGAGCTGGCTTTCCGTCAGCGCGGTTCCAAGTGGTGCCACGGCATTTTCCACGCCCGCCTGATAGAGCGCGATGACATCCATATAACCTTCAACGGCGATGACCGTGCCGGAGGATTGCGTGGCGCGCCGCGCACGGGCGAAATTGTAAAGGACGTTGCCCTTGTGGAAGAGCTCCGTCTCATTGGAATTGAGATATTTGGCCAGCGCATCCGCCGCCATGGCACGACCACCGAAGGCGATAACCTTTTCCCGCGACGAGAGAATGGGAAACATGATGCGGTCACGAAAACGATCGTAAGAGACAGGCACATTCTCATGCACCACCAGACCGCAGGCCTCCATCTGCTCTTTGGCGATGCCCTTTGAGGCCAGATGTTCCTTCAGTGCATTACGGCTATCGGGCGCAAAACCCAATCGGAACGTTTCGATGGTGCGGCCCGTCAGCCCGCGATCACGCAGATAGGCGCGCGCTCTGGCACCCGCTGCCGTCTGCAATTGATCCTGAAAGAACAGCGTCGCCATTTCCATGACGTCCTGAAGCGACGCCCGCTCACGCTCACGCCGCTCCGCCTGCACATCCGGCTGCGGCATGGACACGCCCGCCATATCGGCAATCTGCTGCACGGCCTCGGGAAAGGCCAAGCCATCAAGGTCGGTTAGAAAACGGAAATGGTTGCCAGAGGCACCGCAACCAAAGCAGTGATACCACCCCTTGCGATCCTCGCAATGGAAGCTCGGGCTTTTCTCACCATGGAACGGGCAGCAGGCCCAGTAATCGCCTTTGGAAGGGTTACTCTTCTTTCGATCCCACGTCACACGTTTACCGATGACATCAGAGATGTTCACTCGGTCACGTATTTCCTCGAGAAATGAATCTGAAAAGCGCATTTTTTCCTGAGATCACTGCCTGTTTTCGGCCAGTCTTTTATATAAGCGCAGCGGGCCGGGATTACCAAGGGCAGAAACGGATGATGCCCGTTATTCACAGACCACTTGACAGAAGTGTATATACAAATGAATATACATGGAAGCGCAGGACGTGCTGACGAACAGTGTTTTTAGGAACGCCCTATGCTTGTGTCTAAAGAATTTGCCTCGTTCGAATGGGACGAGAACAAACGCAAAGCGAATTTGGTTAAGCACGATATCGATTTCGAAGATGCCTTGGAAGCGCTTAGCGAACCACATATCGAGCTTTTATCCAACAGAAACGGAGAAGTCCGCATCTGCGCTATTTGCCCTCTGGGTCGCCGCCTCATAACTGTCGTTTATACGATGCGCGGCGATATATGTCGGATCATTTCAGCGCGCGCGGCTAGGAAAAATGAGCACAAACTCTACCACACGAATGACATTGGATGAGCTTCGGGCCAAGCGCGGGCGCGGCGAGAAAAGCGCGACCGACTGGGCGCGCGTCGATGCATTGACCGATGAGGACATCGAGCGTGCGATGCGCGACGATCCCGATTGGGCGGAATGGATCGATGTCGATTGGTCGAAGGCTGAAGTCGTCGTACCCGTTACCAAGAAATCGATCTCGATCCGGCTGGATGAGGATGTCATCGACTTCTTCAAATCCACAGGCAAAGGATACCAGACCCGGATGAACGCAATTTTGCGCCACTATGTGCGCGAGCAGAGAAGCAATAAGAGCTGATAGCCGGACTCGATCAGGCCATTGCCTAAGCGCCAACTTCTGGCAAATTTAGGGCAAAAAATCGCTGCAAAACATTATGTTTTTGTAATTTGAAGGCGGGCCGAAACAGGCCTAATTTCGTAACATCGGCATGATGCCGAGCGTGTGCGTAATGCTTGGTGTCAGGCGATATCCCCCAAGAGAGCCTGACTATGCGCTTAAACCGCGAGCGCACCTCAAGCATAAAAAAGGCAGGGCAACCACATGCGCCCTGCCTTTTCCTTTTTCAGCGTTACTTCAACAGTTCCTTTATGAGACCGGAAGCCTTGCCGAAGTCGAGCTGGCCGGGATAACGCTCTTTCAGAACGCCCATAACCTTGCCCATATCGCGCAGGCCGGAGGCCTCGGTTTCCGCAATCACGCCTTCGATGATGGAGCGGACCTCCTCTTCGGGAATCTCTTCCGGCATGAAGCTCTTGATGATGACGATTTCTTCGCGCTCGTGCTCGGCAAGTTCCGCACGTCCTGCCTTGTCGTAGATACCAGCAGATTCTTCGCGCTGCTTGATCATCTTGGCGAGGATCTGCAAAATTTCCTCGTCGGAAACCGCATCCTTGCCAACGCCGCGATTGGCGATATCGCGATCCTTGACGGCGGCCTGGATGAGGCGGACCGTCGAAATCTGGCGCGTATCGCGGGCTTTCATGGCCTCTTTAAGGGTGTTGGCGAATGTATCGCGGATCATGTTTCTCTCCTTGAAAAAGCCGTGACATCCGGCAAATTCCGGTCAGGCTTTTCCTCCATAATTTTGCCGGTGACATAAACGAGCAAGCGGGTATCGGCAAATCATTTACATAAGCCTCTGAATCGACTGGATTTTAATTCCAGCTAATCCACAGGGCTGCGGTTGACCGTTCGCGCCCCTTTCGTTATTTTCCGGCACCTGCACAGGATTTTAACGAAGGTTACGACGCGAAGGCTTTCGCGCGCCCTTATCCGCGAAAAAAGATGACCGCTTTGCACCTGCCTTTCAAGAGGCGGGCCCAAGTGGCAGAAACGGAAACGAGATGACCGAGACAGCACCCTGGACCACCCGCAAACCCACCGCCATGCTCGTTCTGGCAGATGGCACCGTGATCGAGGGAACCGGCATCGGCGCAACCGGCAAGGTTCAGGCGGAAGTCTGCTTCAACACTGCATTGACCGGTTATGAAGAAATCCTGACCGACCCGTCCTATCTCGGCCAGATCGTCACCTTCACCTTCCCGCATATCGGCAATATCGGCACCAATGACGAAGACATCGAAGACCTGACGCCCGCTGCACGGCGCGGCGCGGTCGGCGTCATCTTCAAGGCCGACATTACCGAGCCATCCAACTTCCGCGCGGTCAAGCATCTCGATGCGTGGCTGAAAGCCCGCGGCATCATCGGCCTTTGCGGCGTCGATACGCGCGCTCTGACGGCCTGGATCCGTGAGAACGGCGCGCCGAACGCCGTCATCGCCCACGACCCGAACGGCGTTTTCGACATCGAAGCGCTGAAGGCCGAAGCCAAGGCCTGGAGTGGTCTGGAAGGTCTCGATCTCGCCATCGAAGCGACATCCGGCCAGTCATCGGTCTGGACCGAAACCCCTTGGGAATGGAACAAGGGCTACGGCACGCTGGGTGAAGCAGATGCCAAGTACCACGTCGTCTGCGTCGATTTCGGCGTGAAGCGCAACATTCTGCGCCTTTTTGCCGGTCTGGATTGCAAGGTCACTGTCGTGCCCGCGCAGACATCCGCCGAAGACATCATGGCGCTGAAGCCCGATGGCGTGTTTCTCTCCAACGGCCCGGGCGACCCGGCTGCAACAGGCAAGTACGCCGTTCCGGTCATTCAGGACCTGATCAAGACAGACCTGCCTGTCTTCGGTATCTGCCTTGGCCACCAGATGCTGGGTCTCGCCGTCGGCGCCAAGACCGAAAAGATGCATCAGGGCCACCATGGCGCCAACCACCCGGTCAAGGACTTCACCACCGGCAAGGTGGAAATCGTCTCTATGAACCACGGCTTTGCAGTGGATACGAAGTCTCTGCCAGAAGGCGTTGAAGAGACTCATATTTCTCTGTTCGACGGGACAAATTGCGGCCTGCGCATCACCGGCAAGCCGGTCTTCTCGGTCCAGCACCACCCGGAAGCATCCCCCGGTCCGCAGGACAGCCACTATCTCTTCCGCCGCTTCGTCAACCTGCTGCGTGAGAAGAAGGGCGAACCGGCTCTCGCAGAGCGCTGATAAGACTCTTGAAGTTGCGAATAACGATATGGCGGCCCGCTCTCAGCGGGCCGTTTTCATTTCACGTTTTACCATCAGATAGAAGCGTGTGGTCAGCAGAATGGCAGCGGTCGACAGACCGACCACGAAGCCGAACCAGACACCGGGTCCCCCGAAGCCAAGCGGAAAAGCTGCGACCCAGGCAAGCGCCAGACCGATGGGCCAGTAGGAAATCAGCGCAAGGATCATCGGCACCCGCGCATCCTTGAGTCCGCGTAGAAGACCGGCGGCCACCGCCTGCATGCCATCCACCAGCTGAAACACGCCAGCGATGATGACGAGCGTCCCGGCGTAGGCCAGAACTTCCGTCGCGCCCGGCAGGCTGGGGTCGAGGAACCAGCTTGCGAGATATTTGGGCGCAAGAGCGAACAGCAAACCACCGCAGGCCGCGATAGCACAGGCAACGCCGTACACCGTGATCGCTGCGCGCACGAGATTGGGATAATCCTTCTGCCCATGCGCCACGCCGATCCGCACGGTTGCGGCCTGCGCCAGCCCAAGCGGGATCATAAAGGCAATCGAGGCCAATTGCAGCGCAATGCCGTGTGCCGCCAGCTCAAGCGTGCCGATCTGCCCCATGAGAATGGAAGCCGCCGAAAACAGGGTGACTTCGGCCAGAATGGTGACGCTGATCGGTAGGCCAAGGCGGATGACCTCCCACAGCGCATGAAAATCCGGCCGCCAGAAGCGCACGAAGAGTTCATAGCGCCGCGTCTCATCTCGCGTCTGAATATAGATGACGATGAACGCCAGACTGAAGGTGTTGACGATAACAGCCGCATAGGCAGCGCCGATCATGCCGAAAGCGGGAAAGCCGAAATGGCCGAGAACCAGCGCGTAGGCCAGGAAGCCATTGAGCAGCAGCATCGAAATAGTGGCATAAAGAATGATGCCCGCCCGCCCGATGGCGCTAACGAGGCCGCGCATGACGTAAAACAGAAGCGCTGGCAGCAGGCCGAATTGTGCGACGGCAAGATATCGGCCGGTCTGCGCGGACACTGCCGGATTTTGCCCGAGCGAGAGAAGGATTTTCTCGGCGCTGAGGAACAACGGCACCGTCAGCAGCCAGTAAACGGTTGCCACCCACATGCCCATACGCAGGGCACGGCGAGCAGATGTCGCATCCCCCTGCCCATAGGCATTGGCGACCATGGGAACGACGGCGACGGAAAAGCCCGAGCCGAAAATGAAGACGACGAAATAGAACTGTCCGGCCAGCACCATGGCGGCCAGCTTTTCAGCGCCCAGCTGTCCGACAATGACCATATCCGTGGTGTGAATGCCGAGCTGTGCCAGCTGCGCGCCGATCAGCGGAATTCCCAAAGCAAGCGTCGCGCGCAAATGCGCGCCCCACGAGTTGGCACCCACATGAGCGTTTTCAACCGCAACCGACGAAGACATGACATCACCTCAAAAAAGCAAAAGCCGCTTCCCTGCGAATGAGGAGAGCGGCGCGGCACCTGAATAGGATATTTAAAAGAAATGCGCAAGAATGCGGCAAACGCGCAAAATCTCGGCAAGCAAAAATATTTATAAAATTAAACAATGGCTTATGTCAAAACCTGCAGGCAGCTGGTGAGAGCATTAATCTTTATTCACGCGAGGCTGATAGGGGTGGCAGGCAAAAGCTATGAGATTTCTGGGTGCATGAAGCACGCCACACGCGCCAATGGCATGTTTCTATCAAAATCCGGTATTACCGGTCTCTTTTCGAGGTCCAGAAATTGTCCAAGAAATCCAATTTGATGACGCGGATCGTCGTCGCGGCGTCCTGTGTCGTCGTCGCGGCCTTTGCGGGCTTTTCCATTTATATTGATGGCTTGCAGCGCGACGCGGCCAACCATTTCGTTGAAGACAAGATCAATGCCGCTGGCAAACAGTCGGCGCAGAGCATCGCCAACTGGCTGAACGGCCGTATCATGATGACCGAAATGGTCGGCGCTTCCATGGTAACGGCGACAACCCAGGAAAAGCTGGAACTGGCTTTGCACAATGATGTGCTGGCACGGGAGTTCAAGTCCACCTATTTCGGCGATGAAGCGGGCGTCTTTACCAATTTCCCGTACGAAAAAATGCGCGACGATTACGATCCGCGCAAGCGCCCCTGGTATCAAACAGCCGTCAAGGCCAACGGCACCGTGCTAACTGAACCCTACACGGATGCCAGCACCGGAAAGCTTGTGATCAGTGCTGCACTGCCCGTGAAGCGTGATGGCAAACTGATTGGTGTTGCTGCCAGCGACTTTCTGGTGACGACGCTGGTCTCCATGATCGGCTCCGTCGATGCCGGCAATGAAGGTTATGCATTTCTGGTCAACAAGGATGGCAAAATCCTTATCCATCCCGATGAATCGATGATCAACAAGACGCTGACCGACCTCTTCCCGGTCGCGACGCCGACAATCTCCCAGACTGTCTCGCAGACCCAGATCAACGGCGCAGACAAGATCACCAGCTTCATTCCCGTCCCCGGCCTGCCCTCTGTACAATGGTCCGTCGGCCTCGTCATCGACAGCAAGACGGCATTTGCTTCCATCTCGCAATTCCGTATCGCTGCCGTCGTCGCCACCATTCTGGCCGTTGCCGGCATGATCGCCTTCCTCGCTTTCCTAGTGAACAGCCTGATTGCCAAGCCGGTCACGCAGATGACGTCTGCCATGGATCAGCTTGCCGCAGGCAATCTGGATGTCGCCATTCCCGGACAGGAGCGCAACGACCAGATCGGCTCGATGGCTGCAGCCGTCGCCGTATTCCGTAGCAATGCGCTGGAGCGGCTTCGTCTGGAAGGCGATGCAGAGCAGACCCGTACCCTTTCGGAGCGGGAACGCAGCGAGCGCGAGCAGCTATCGGCAAAGGATGCCGCTGACATTCAGTTCGCCGTCGATTCGCTGGCGCAAGGCCTTGCCAATCTGTCGGATGGCAATCTGAACTACCGCATCAACACGCCCTTCGTGGCACGCATCGACCGTCTGCGCGAAGACTTCAACGCTTCCATCAGCAAGCTCAATGGCGCCCTCGTCAATGTCGGCCAGAATGCGCGTGCCATCGATGCCGGTGCGAGCGAAATCCGCCACTCCGCTGACGATCTCGCCAAACGTACTGAGCAGCAGGCGGCATCGGTTGAAGAGACAGCGGCAGCGCTGGAAGAAATCACCACCACGGTCAAGGATTCGGCAAAGCGTGCCGAAGAGGTTGGCCGTCTTGTGGAGCGCGCCCGCAGCAATGCTGAGCAATCCGGCGTGGTCGTTGGCGATGCGGTGAAGGCCATGGAAGGCATCGAGCAGTCCTCCTCCGGCATCTCCAAGATCATCGGCGTTATCGATGAAATTGCGTTCCAGACCAATCTTCTGGCGCTGAACGCCGGTGTGGAAGCTGCCCGGGCGGGCGAAGCAGGTAAAGGCTTTGCCGTCGTGGCGCAGGAAGTGCGTGAACTGGCGCAACGCTCCGCCAACGCTGCCAAGGAAATCAAGACCCTCATCAGCGCGTCCACCACGCAGGTCGAAGCAGGCGTTTCGCTGGTTGGCAACGCTGGCAAGGCGCTGGAAACCATCGTGGCTGAAGTGCAGGAAATCAACAAGCACATCAACGCGATTGTTCTGGCCTCTCGCGAACAGTCCACCGGCTTGCAGGAGATCAATACGGCGATCAACACCATCGACCAGGGCACGCAGCAGAATGCCGCCATGGTCGAGGAACAGACCGCCGCAAGCCACGGCCTCGCTTCGGAAGCGGCAGCGCTCAATGCCCTGCTGGCCCAGTTCCAGCTGGCCAATGAGCAGGCACAGCGTTACAGCCGCGCTGCTTGATCTGGCGACGATATGAAAGCCCAGAGGCGTGACCGGGAAACGGTCACGCCTTTTTTGTTTGGAGGCGTGCGTGGCGGTTACGGCGTGGCGACAGCCCCACACTCACTACCGTCATCCTTGGGCTTGTCCCAAGGATCTAATCACGCACCCACCCACTCTCCCCGTCGAGTGTGCAGGAACGGCAGCAGATCCTTGGGTCAAGCCCGAGGATTGTTTGCTGCTATCAAGCTATTGTCGGTGCGGGACTGCGCGCCCTTCACAGCGCGCAGTCCCGG